>CAZIHJ010000158.1:0-5569 GCA_964538485.1 uncultured Chitinophagales bacterium
TCAATCTGCGTCATCAACCGTATTTCTTCCAGCACACTGCTCACGTCCATGCACCGGAGCAAATCACCGGCATACACCACGGCTTTTCCGGTGTTGTGGACTTCCCATGCAAGGCCTTCCGCCTTGTTCTGAGTACACTTAATTGCTTTGATAAGCTGAACAATCACTTCTTCAAACGAATGGACATTGTCATTGAAGAGGATGACTTTCGCAGGTTCCTCAGTGATGACTTCTTCCTGATCGTCGTGCTGTTCTAGGGGTTTCTCAGGCATCGTGTGGTGCAAACTCCTGTAAGATTTGCTGAAAATTACCAAAAAATGCGTTCTATTGCAACCAACCCGGCTGAGTGATCACGCAAAGGCGCAAAGAAGCAAAGGCAGAAAAGACAAAGCATGAAATTACAAGAAGTAGGTGGCCAAAAGTTATCCGATGTACGATGTGATTGGAGTTTCCATGGAGGTTCGACGTAAGCGCGGCACAACGGTCGTTGATTGGAGTCATCTTGCACTCAACTCACACTCTCCGTATATTTGACTCAGATTTCTCCTCACATGTAACCCCTCAAAGGATTTCATATATGATATTTGATCTTGACCTTATCAAGAAAGTGTATCTTCGAACCCCGGCCCGCGTGAAGATCAGTCGCAATGCGGTCGGTCGTCCTCTCACCCTTACTGAAAAAATTCTCTACGCGCACTACTGGCGACCGGTAAAGCAGGGAGCGGAGCGTGGCAAGGCGTACGTTGACCTTGCTCCTGATCGAGTTGCCATGCAGGATGCAACCGCACAGATGGCGCTGCTGCAATTCATGTCCGCAGGTATTCCACAGGTTGCCGTGCCCAGCACCGTTCATTGTGATCATCTGATTCAGGCGGAAGTCGGAGCGAAGAAAGATCTGGCACAAGCGTTCAGCGATAACAAGGAAGTATTCGAGTTCCTTGCGGGCGTCTCGAACAAATACGGGATTGGTTTTTGGAAGCCAGGTGCCGGCATCATCCATCAGGTGGTGTTGGAGAACTATGCATTTCCGGGTGGCATGATGATCGGAACCGACTCGCACACACCCAATGCAGGCGGACTTGGTATGATCGCCATTGGCGTCGGCGGCGCGGATGCGGTTGATGTTATGTCAGGGATGCCGTGGGAGCTGAAGTTCCCGAAGGTCATCGGTGTGAAACTCACCGGCTCGCTGAGTGGCTGGACTTCAGCCAAGGATGTTATTCTCAAAGTTGCAGGCATTCTCACTGTGCGAGGCGGAACAGGTGCCATCGTAGAATACTTCGGTGAAGGAACGAAGTCCATCTCTGCAACCGGCAAGGGGACGATCTGCAACATGGGAGCCGAGGTCGGTGCAACGACTTCGATCTTTCCGTACGATTCCCGCATGGCAGACTACCTGAAGGCGACTGGCAGGGCTGCCATTGCAAAACTTGCCGACAAGATTGCCGAACATCTCCGCCCGGACCCCGAAGTTCTCCAATCACCGGAGAAATATTATGACCAGGTTATTGAGATCAATCTCTCCGAGCTTGAGCCATTGGTGAATGGTCCGTTCACCCCGGATAAGGCGTGGAAGATCTCCGAATTCGGGAATGCTGTTCGCACAAACAACTACCCGGAAGAACTGCGTGTCGCTCTGATTGGAAGCTGCACGAACTCGAGTTATGAAGACATCGAGAGGGCGACAAGCATTGCACGTCAGGCATTGGACAAGGGGCTGCATGCGAAGTCGGAGTTCACCATTACGCCGGGTTCGGAACAGATTCGCGCAACGATCGAACGTGACGGACATTTGAAAATCCTCACTGAAATTGGCGGACTGGTTTTGGCGAATGCCTGCGGCCCGTGTATCGGTCAGTGGAAGCGGCATGATGTGCAGAAGGGTGACAAGAACTCAATCATCACGTCATTCAACCGCAATTTTGCCGGTCGCAACGATGCCAACCCAGATACACACGCCTTCGTTGCAAGTCCGGAGATCGTGACAGCTCTTGCACTCGCTGGCCGACTCACATTCAATCCACTTACGGACACGTTGGTGAATGAGAAAGGTGAATTTGTGAAGCTCGACCCTCCGAGTGGTAATGAATTGCCGCGGAAAGGGTTTACACCGGGGGCAAAGGGCTATATCGCTCCTGCAAGGAACGGAGCCAGAGTAGTCGTGAAGGTTTCACCGAAGAGTGACCGCTTGCAGGTGCTCTCACCGTTTGCACCGTGGGACGGCAATGATTTTATCGACCTTCCTGTGCTTCTCAAAGCAAAAGGCAAGTGTACAACCGATCATATTTCTCCGGCAGGCAAGTGGTTGAAATACAGAGGGCATCTCGACAATATCTCCAACAACATGTTCATCGGTGCGGTGAATGCCTACAGCAGCGAAATCGGCAAGGGAAAGAACATATACACAGGGGAGATAAAGGACTATTCGGCCGTCGCACGAGAGTATAAAGCACGTGGACTCGGCTGGATTGTGGTTGGAGATGAAAACTATGGAGAGGGATCGAGTCGAGAGCATGCTGCAATGGAGCCGCGCTGGCTCGGTGGCAAAGCAATCGTTGTGAAGAGTTTCGCCCGCATCCACGAGACCAACTTGAAGAAGCAGGGAATGCTCCCGTTGACGTTTTCCAATCCCAATGATTATGACAAAGTCCGCGAAGACGACAAGGCGTCTATTGTTGGTCTCTCGACGTTTGCACCCGGGGTTCCGCTCCGACTCCTCCTCAAACATTCGGATGGGACGATTGACGAGTGCTTGCTGAACCACACGTTCAATGAAAACCAGATCGAGTGGTTCAAAGCGGGAAGTGCTCTGAATTTAATCGCAGGTCAGTTGAAGAAGCCGACGGGCGGGAAGAAGAAAGCAGCGGGCAAGCGTCCGGTTGTGAAGAAGAAACCTGCCAGGACAAAGCCGAAGGCGAAAATCAAGCTGAAAGCAAAGAAAGTTGCACAGAAGCCTGTTAAGACCAAATCCACACGGAACCAGAAACGCCGGAAATAGGTTGTAGAAGGTAGAGTTCCAAATTCACACACTGTTCTTTGATGGAGAGTAGCACAATGAGATATGATCCAGTAATGATTCAACCGTTTCGGGATGAGCTGACAAGATTGGGATTCAGAGAATTGAATACCCCCGCTGCAGTTGATAAGTCAATCAATGAAGACAAGGGGTTAAACTTTGTCGTCGTCAACTCGGTCTGCGGATGTGCGGCTGGCAAAGCGCGTCCCGGTATCGCGATGGCGCTGAAGCAATCCCCGCACAAGCCGGACCACCTGACAACAGTATTCGCCGGTGGTGATGTTGAAGCAACAGCGCGCCTCAGAGAGATTATGGGGAACATTCCACCCTCGTCGCCGTCAATGGCGTTCTTCAGGGATGGGCAGCTTGTGCATTTCGTCCCACGGTTCCAGATTGAAAGTCGGGATGCCTTTCAGATTTCGCAACACTTGATTGAAACATTGAAAGAACTGAGCACGAAGACTGAAACATCTCCTGCGCAATAAACTCAGCATCCTTTTCTAAAACACGACAGGCGTCCCGTGAGACGCCTGTTTTGTTTTCCGATATATCCTGTGATCTATCCGGCAAGTTCGATGAATTTCTTTGCCAGCTTCGGGCCTGTTCCTTCATCTTCATGCTTGAAAAACACAAACGCCCTCTTCCATTTCTGATCTTCAATCTTTTTCAGCCACGATTTCAAGTCCGCTGTTGAATACGCCTCGCGGCGTAGACGCAGATAGCCCCAATTGGCCGTGCTGACGAACGGGAATTCGAGATCTTCATCCACATCTGCGCAGCACAAGGCACACTTGTATGAGCGCAGAAGCTCGTAGACATCATCAGCAAACCAGGTTGCATGCCTGAACTCGAAGGCGGCGGGAATATCACCGGGCAGCAGCTTGAGGAATTCACCCAAACGGTCAATGTCTTTCTTGAGATTGGGAGGAAGTTGGAAGAGTACAACGCCGAGCTTGTCACCGATTGAACGCACGGTGCGCATGAGATACTCAGTCTCTTCACCGGCATCCTTGAGACGTTTGAAGTGAGTGATCTTCTGCGAAGCTTTTATGGAGAAGCAGAATCCCTTCGGCACCTGGTCAGCCCATCCTTGCACAACACTCTCTTTCGGCATACGATAGAACGTGTTGTTGATTTCCACGGCGGTAAGTTGCGTCCCGTAGTATTTCAAGAAATCCTTGTCGGACATATCTTCAGGATAAAAATGTCCCTTCCATTCCTTGTAGCTGTAGCCGCTTGTACCGACGTGAAGCTGCATCATTTCTCCGGAATCTACTTCTTAAACGCCTTCTTGAAAAACACCGTCATCTCCTCCCACGATTCCTTGTCTGCCTTCCCGTTGTAGGCAAGAGGAATACCGAACTCCTTCGCTGCTTTATCGGCGGCGGGATTTGTGAAACCGTGCTTTGCGCCCGGATAAGACTTGAATATCATGTCCACTTTGGCGTCCGTCATCTCCTTCTTGAAGGATTCGATTTGTTCCTTGGGAATGAAGCTGTCATCCGCTCCGTTGCACACCAGTACCCTTGCCTTCACTTCGCCGGCTTTTGCCGGAGCGCTTGTGCCGAGCATACCATGGAAACTGGCAACTGCCTTCAGATCAACTCCGGCGCGAGCCATGTTCAGCACAACGCCTCCACCAAAACAATATCCGATTGCGCCGATGTTGGCTGCATCGACGGTTTCATGTTTGCGCAGAAGCTCCCATCCTGCGAGGAAGCGCGCTTTGGCGACAGGTAGCTTGCCGCCAGCTTCGTTTGCAAACTTGCCCGCATCATCGGGATGTTTGGCTGTTTTCCCATTGCCGAACATGTCAACCGCGAGTGCGGTATAGCCCATCTCGGCAAGCATCCTGGCCCGCGTACGGGCATATTCGTTGTGGCCCCACCATTCGTGTACGACAAGCACGCCGGGACGTCTGCCTTTCACGGCATCGTCATACACCAGCCAGCCCTTCATCGTAAGTCCATCGGCTTTGTAGGTTACTTCTTCGCTCTTGAGCGAAGCAAGAGAGTTGGTGATGGAGAGGAGAAGGAGCAATACCGTGACTGCCATTGAACGCATTGGTGGCCTCTTGGGGTAAGGGATGTGAACTCTTGAATACCGGAATAAATATATGAGTTGTTCCCGACAGGGTCAACGGTTGCAACTTCGTTCTTGAATCTTTATCATGTCAGCGCCGTAAAGTTCACCAACCCTTTGATCATGCGCCGAATCCTTTCTTCTCTTATACTTCTTACCGGTATTGCATCTTTTGCGCTCCATGCGGGCGAAAATATCAATGCAGTACGGGCCGTTAGAATTGAGGCCTCTCCGAGAATTGATGGCCTTCTTGATGATCAGGGATGGCAACAAGTCACTCCAACGACTGATTTCATTCAACGTGACCCGAACGAAGGCCAACCGGCCTCCGAGCGCACCGAAGTCCGCGTCCTCTACGATGACAACGCGGTGTACTTCGGTATCATGCTCTTTGTTTCCGATCCCGATAAGATTGTCGCTCCGCTCACCCGACGGGATAATGTTGTCGAGTCAGACGGAATGTCCATCTAC
>CAZIHJ010000159.1:0-5509 GCA_964538485.1 uncultured Chitinophagales bacterium
GATCCTTCGCCCGCCAAGAAACGACGGGCTCAGGATAATAAAAACGTTACTTGCTCTTATCCGGATACGGCGGCGGATCGGGGAGCTTCACAGGATTCTTCTTCAACTCTTCCTTGATAACCTCGATTCCTTTGTTGAGCTGATCGTCTGTGCCGGCGAACTCACGGGCCGGATCGTTATCAACAAAAATATCCGGTTCAACACCTCTCCCTTCCATAATCCATTCCTTGCCTTCAACATCGTAGCGCGAGAACTCAGGCCGGTTCAAATAACCGCCGTCGAGCAGTGGTAGCGAACCGCGAATACCGACCACCCCACCCCACGAGCGTTTGCCGATAACGGGACCCAGCTTGTGTTTCTTGAACCTGTAGGCGACGATGTCGCCGTCGGAAGCAGAGAATTCATCAAGCAGCATCACCTTGGGGCCGAGCACCATCCCGCCCGGATCGATATTCACGGTCGTGTTGCGCGCCGTGCCGATCATGGTCATCTCGCGCCGCAGGCGTTCAATAATCATGGGCGAAACATTGCCTCCACCATTGCCCCGCACGTCAACGATGAGCCCTTCTTTACGGAGCTGCGGGTAATAGTACTTCACAAACTCGTTCAGTCCGTCCGCCCCCATGTTGGGAATATGGACATAGCCCACCTTGCCATCGGTTGCTTTGGACACTTTCTCGATATTTCCCTGTACCCAATTGAGATAATACAACTGTTGCTCGCTTGCGGTCGGTATCATAACCACTTCGCGACCACCGGATTCCTTTGCCTCGCTGTTCAATGTCAGCGTTACTTGTTTACCGGCGCTGTTCACCAGCGATTCGTAGATGTCGTTCATCTCGCTGGTCTTCTTGCCGTTAACAGCGATGATGTAATCGCCTTCCCGCGCGTCCACACCGATTTCAGTCAATGGTGAACGAAGCCCCGAATCCCAGTTCTGTCCTTTGAGGATCTTTGTAATACGGTAGAACTTCGACGAGGCATCGCGCTGCAACTGCGCGCCGAGGAGTCCAAGTTGAATGCGCTCGGGCTTCGGATAATCGCCCCCGCCAACGTATGCATGACCAACATTCAACTCACCGATCATCTCACCGATAATGTAGGTAAGGTCTGCCCGATGGTTGACGTGTGCAAGCAGCGGTTCGTAGTTCTTGCGCACCTGCTCCCAATTAACACCGTGCATGTTGGGTGCATAGAAGAAGTCCCGCATCTGGCGCCAGCACTCGTTATAGATTTGCTTCCATTCGGCTTTCCGGTCGAGCGTGACTTTCATGTCGCCGAGTTTCAGTTTTTCCGATGCGTCGATCTTTCCCGAGGGGAGGTCGATGATGGAGTAAGAACCGTTCCCGCCGACCATCATTTTCTTCCCGTCCGCGGAAATCTCAAACCCGTTGAACTCGCCAAGCTCGGTTTCTTTTTGCTTGCCGAAATCATACATCATGATCTTCGTTTTCTCATCTTTGCTGGCGTTACGCGTGTAGTACAGCTTCTCGCCCACCGAGGTAAGTCCACCGTACCATGCCGGGTCGACCGGTATTGCCGCGATCCGGCTTTGCAGGCCCTGCACATCCACCGTTACGGTGACTTTGGAGTCCCCCTTTTTCTTATCGTCTTTCTTCTCATCATCCTTCTTGGGGCCGTCCTTCTCCTCGGCCTTTATTGTCACCTCGTCACTCTTTGGGGCGAACGGCGATTTCGTATCCTTTGCCAGTGCAACCAGATACATGCCGGCCATATCCGTGTAAGAGTGGTTCCATTCTGTGGCGCTGTAGTTCGGATTGTAGCTCCGGTCGGATATGAAGTATAAATATTTTCCATCGGCACTGAAGGCGCTGCCGTAGGATTCAAACCAGCCGTCCGTGACGGGGTAGGATTCCTTCTTATCGAGTGAGTACAACTGCACCGTTGCCATGGTTTTTTCCTCGGGCAGGGTGTAGGTGATCCATTTGCTGTCCGGTGACCAGTTGTATTGAGTAATCTCCCAGGATTTTGCCTGTGCAACAAGAGTGATGTTCTTTGAATCCACATCAACATATTGCAGCCGGAGTTTCTTATCTCCCCAGACCAGCTTCTTACTATCGGGCGACCAGAGGATCTGGTATTTGTATGTGTCGGCATTCTTTGTCAATTGAACAGGTGAGCCCTTGCCATCCTGGGCGGTCACGTAGATCTCATCCTCTCCCGATGCATCGGAGATGTAGGCGATCCATTTGCCATCGGGCGACCATTTGGAGTTGCGCTCATGCACACCGGAGGTATTCGTCAGGTTACGCGTATTGCCATGTTCCGCCGGAACCGTGAACACATCGCCCCGTGCACCGAACAATCCACGGCTGCCATCAGGAGAAATCTCAAAGTTTGTAACTTCCTTGCTCACGTCCCTCAGCCCGCCGCGGCCGATATCAAAGTCCTCCTGAATGGAGATCGGGACCTTTTGCGCCTCTTCCGTCGCAAGATCAAGTTTGTAGATGTATCCGCCGTTTTCAAACACAATGGCGTTATCGCCGAGCGAGGGGAACTTCACATCAAATTCCGTGAAGTTGGTAAGCTTCTTCGTCTGTTTGCTCTCGAGATCATGGACGAAGAGGTTCATGCGTGCGTCACGGTCTGACGCGAAGTAAATCTTGTTGCCTTTCCACATCGGGATGATGTCCTGGCCGGGGCTGTTGGTAACATTGGTGATCTGTTTCGTCTCGAAATCATAGATCCACACGTCATCGGCCTGCCCGCCGCGGTAGCGTTTCCAGGTGCGAAACTCGCGGAAGACGCGGTTGTATGCCATTTTCTTCTTGTCGGGAGAGAACGAACAGAACCCGCCGCGCGGAACCGGGAGTTGTTCCGGACTTCCACCATCCACACTCGCGTAAAAGAGCTGTCCGATGAAATCATTGCGTTCAATTCGCCGCGAACGATACACGATCGTCTTGTCGTCCTTCCACGTCATCACAATATTGTTGGGACCCATCCGGTCAGAAACGTCGTCGCGTCCAAGTGTCGCAGTGTAAGTGAGGCGTTTCGGCACACCGCCGGCCGATGGTATCAGGAACACTTCGGTATTGCCGTCATACTGGCCGGTGAATGCAAGCCACTTGCCATCGGGCGAGAACCGGGCAAACAGCTCGTTGCCGACATCGTTGGTGATTTTTCGAGCCGTACCACCCGAAGCACTTACGGTGTACAGGTCGCCTGCATAACTGAAGACGATCTGGTTGCCATGAATGGCCGGGAAACGGAGGAGCCGTGCATCTGACTGTGCATACGCATTTGAGAAGAGGCCCATGGACAAACATACTGCAGCAATGAAACGGAGCAAGTTCATTGTAAATCCTTTCGGGGAAAATTGAGAACGGAGGTGCTGTTGGCAGTTGTTAACTTAGAAATATTGAAAGCGAGATTCAAGCTGAAATTCTACGCGCGCCCGCTTCACGGGTTTTTCGCAATAGAAACCTATCGAAAGACCACTTTCCACCGCCCCGGATCATCAAGACGACGGTCATAGCGAGAATCAGAAGATGAAATTCTATCCCTTCGCCGCGCGGTTCACCGTACCAATTCATATAAAAGCCCCAGCGACCATGTACCAGCACCATTGCACCGATCATCACCATCCCGATCGTCGCTGAAACGAAACGGGTGAGAACCCCGGCAATGAGAAACAACGCGCCAAAGAAATCCGACAGGATGACGAGGAACGTGAGCGCGTACGGCAACCCGAACCATTGGGCAAACGCCTCCATTGTTGCCGTCGGACCATGACCACCAAACCAACCCAGGAATTTCTGAAAGCCGTGCATCAGCACAACCCCACCGGCTGCAACACGGAGTATCAGTGGAGCAACATCGTTTTCGGTGTGCAGAAATCGCTCGAACATGGTGAAACCTCCGGGAATGTTCTCAGAAAGCGGGATGTGCGATGGTGTGGTAAGAGGTGATACGAAAGAACGGCGGAAAGTTTCCGTCGTCAAACGAAACAATCAGGAAACGAGGGAACGAACCAGGGTATCGGACCCATTGAGAGCGAGTTGAGCAAGCCCACGTCCGCACAGAGCGCCGAGCACGTTGCCCGTGCCGCTGTATGCCCCGGTTGCCCAGACACCTGGCCGGACTTCCTCAATGATGGGGAGTCCGGAAGTGGTGTAGGCAACTGTCGCTGCCCACCGATGTGTGATTGCCACCTGAACACGGAGATGTGTGCGAAGGAAATTTTCCAGAGCCGATTGGACGACTGGCGATGGCTCGGCGCGGGTTGTCCACTCATCGTCACCGCCGAGGTCGCGAAAACCACCGAGGGCAATGCTTCCATTGGCAAGTTGCTGCCAGTACTCATAGCCAAAACGCGCGTAGACCGGTCGCGATACATGAATTTCATTCGTCGGTGCCGTTGCGAGCATCTGGAGGCGCGCTGTACGAACACGCGGGCCGAGTTCCGGGAGAACAAGTTCCAGTCCGCCGTCAACACAGATAAAAACCGTGTTGCAAAGTATCCCTCCGCGAGGCGTTCTTACTTCCCCATGCTGGATCGCAAGCGCTGGAGTGTTGGAGAAAAGTTGAGCACCGGAATGCATGGCCCGATCGGCGAGGATTCTGCATCGTTGCAGCGGGTTGAAAGCGCCGTCGGTGGGAATGAGAAGTCCGGTGCCTTCCTGACCTTCATACTTTGACACGGGCAAACCGTCGGCGTTCATCGCATCGAATTGTCTCTGACAATCCTCTATTTCATCGTGTGTCAATGCAACGCGCAGAGTACCGATTCTGCGTATGGCTTCCGGTGTTTCAGAAGTCATCCGGTCGATTTCCGCCATTGTCAGGCGATAGATGTTTAATGCCCGCTCATGCCCGAATGCCTCAACGGCGTGGTGATAGAACTTCGCCACACCTGCAAGAAGGAACCCGCCATTGCGTCCGGCCGCTCCGGCACCGACGTCACCGGCATCTATTCCTGCAACGGTGAGTCCCATGCGTAGCAATTCGCCGATGCAAGCGAGTCCCGATCCGCCAAGACCGACCACGCACGCATCGACTGTAAGTGCGCGATCAAGTTGTGGCAACGATTGCCACGAGAGGTCATCCCATACCGGAAGGTTCTGATTGGCGGAAGTCACGAGACGAGGTTACTTCTCTGCCCGTTTGAATGGAAACTCGATGCGTTTCGGTTTGTCGGGTGATTCACCCGGACCTTCGATTGCTGCGGTCATGGAGCCATCGGCATTACGGGTATAGATGATGCGCTGAGGGAAATCGTGCGCGGGGTTTTCGAATACTACAGTTTCTTTGTCAAAGGAGACGAGTTTGAATGCAACGGGATACTGGTTCTCCGGGACTTTGGAGATATAAAACACTTCGCCTGCCATCTCCACGAGCAGGAGTGATTCTCCGAATGCCGTATCGCCCGTCGCTTTGACTATTCTGTAACTCTCGCCTTCGAGTGTCCGGCCGCTTTGCTTGTGCCAGTGTTCGTACGTGATGCTCCTTGCCGACTCGCGCTTCCATGTGCCGATGACCCATTCCA
>CAZIHJ010000160.1:0-5500 GCA_964538485.1 uncultured Chitinophagales bacterium
GCGTGTGGTAACATACGGAGGAATTGACCCTGCTGAAATCACATATCCATGTAGGTTGGACAAGGTGCAATGATGGAAAAGATGGAAGAAGAAATCAAGGGGATTCCCATGGTCATAAACAAAAGCACTCCGAATACTTGTCTCGAAAGAGCATTGGGGTGTTTCTACGTCCGGGCGGATTGAGAAAGACCACAGGAGAAAGACGTGCAAGACCACCGGAAGTTAGCTACATGAAGATGTGGGGGAGGAACAAGTACGAAATACGGAATTCTGAATGCGGATGGTGGAGGAATGCAGCTCTCTCTCAGCGATCCAGCACCTCACGGACTTTCCATAGCAGATCATCCGGTCTGAAGGGTTTCGAGATAAGTTCTTTTGCTCCCAATCTCAGCAGTCTTGATCTTTGCTCGGGCTCCACATATCCGCTTACGACGATAACCCGGATGTCGGGGTTGATTTCCTTGAGTCCCAGCATGAGCGCTTCGCCATCGATTCTTGGAAGTCCCAGGTCTGTAAGTACGAGGTTAATATCTGCATCGCTCTGTGAAAATGTTGTCAGGGCCTCTGCTCCATCGCATGCGGCAAGCACGTGATATCCTTTCGATTCCAGGATGCCGGCCAGAAGTGCCCTGAGCAATTCTTCGTCTTCGACAACAAGAATCGTTTCGGTTCCACCACGAACCTCGGCGTCGAACACTGCAGGTGTCTCCGCAATTCGTACAGATTGTAATGGAACCGGGAAATACACGTTGAAGGTCGTTCCCCGTCCAATCTCGCTGGAAACACCGACGAATCCCCTATGGCCTTCAACGATTCCGTACACGGTTGCAAGACCAAGGCCGGTTCCTTTACCTTCTTCCTTTGTAGTAAAGAACGGTTCAAATATTCTCAGGCGCGTGGCCTCATCCATCCCGGTACCCGTATCAGCTATGCTCAGCAGCATGTAGTCCACCGCATCGGCTTGAGGGAACCGTTTCCGGACAACATCACCATGAAGCAGTTCCGTGGCAATCGTGAGAGCACCTCCTTGCGGCAACATCGCATCACGCGCGTTCACACACAGATTCAACAGCACTTGATGCACATGCGTGACATCGGCAACAATCGAGGGAAGTTGTGCTTGAAGATTCGTCGCAATAGTAATGACCTTGGGGAACGTCTCCTCCAGGAGTCTGACAACTTCAGTAACAATGTCATTGACAACAACTGACTCAAGTGTCACATCGGACTTCCGGGCAAAGGTGAGTAACTGCCGTACTAATGAAGCGCCACGCTGAGCCGACTGTTCGATCACTTCGGCACTTTTGGATATCCTCACAGGGTCCGACTTTCCTCTTCGCAACAAGGTGCTATGTCCCATGATAATGCCGAGAATATTATTGAAATCATGGGCGATACCTCCGGCGAGCGTCCCCAGGCTTTCAAGCTTTTGTGCCTGGCGAAGTTGTTCCTCAAGGGATTTCTTTTCAGTAACATCTTCAACGATCCCGGCCATGCGAACCACGTCCCCGGTCTGATTCTTGATGGGAAATGCTTGATCGTGAACCCAACGGATGCTGCCGTCCGGTCGTATGATGCGATACAACAGATCGTTCGCTTTCTCCGCCTGTTTTGCTTGCATCACCCGGCCACGATCGTCAGAGTGTATGGATTCAATCCATGAAGCAGGGCTATGCAATAAACTCTCGCATGTCCGGCCCCAGATTTCTTCATAGCCATGACTAACATAGAGCAATTCTTTCTTCGTTGGATCGCTCAGCCAGAAAACCTCCTTGATTGCTTCAGTGAGTTGTCTGAAACGTGCCTCGCTCTCCCGGATTGCTTCTTCTCCCCGCTTGCGTTCTGTGATGTCAGCCGAAATGCCAATGATACCGATAAGCGTCCCCTGTTCATTCAGTGCCGGGGAATCTGTTACTCCCCCTGGGAATTCCGTGCCGTCTTTTCGTCGCAAAAGAATCTCCCCCGACCAGCTTTCACCTTTCCTCAGGTTCTCAAAGATCCTCCCCGCTTGCTCCCTGGTTGAGTCCGCCGTTGTTACACCGAGAACATTTTGTCCGAGTGCTTCGGGTGCAGACCAGCCGTAGATTTTTTCCGCAGCGCGGTTCCAGTACGTGATTGTGCCCTGAAGGTCGGTCGCCACCACCGCCTCACCTATCTCATTGAGCAAACGTGCGCGGAATTGTACCTGTTCCTCTGCCCTCTTTCGATCAGTAATATCGGTACAGACTCCGACCAGATCCCAGACACCATCAGGGTGAGGCGTGATGCGGACATCTTCACAAAGCCATCGGAGAGTCCCGTCAACGAGGCGGCATCTGAACTCGTGGCTGTATCCCGGCGTGCCAAGCTCAAGCGCCTCCTTATAGTCCTTCTCCAGCAACGGTCGTTCTTCATCAAGCTTCGCCGACTGCCAGGCCTCGCAGTATGACTGCCCGTTTACCCTTGTTACAGGCAGAAACTGACTCGCCGCTGCCTCATTCGAAAGATGCATTGTCCATACATATCGATTCCCAACTCGTACAACACGCGCGTGCCACAGAAGACAGGGAACAGAGGAAAAGACGATGCGAAGCTCCTCCTCCGCGCGTACGCGCTCTGTAATATCATTGGCAAGCACCACCTTTGATTTCCGCCCCGAATACTTGATCTCATGCGACGTTACTTCGACATGGATGATTGTCCCGTCTTTCTTATGGTATTTCCATATTCCGGCGACACTCATGCCTGGAAGTTGAAGAGCTTGGTCAGCTAACAATCCGTCACTGTCCTCGGGCGGACAAAGGTCTTTGATCGTCATGGTAAGGAACTCTTTTCGGCTGTAGCCGTAGTGCTGTATAGCCGCTTCGTTCACATCAAGAAAGGCCAGGGTGACAGCATCGAAAAACCACATCGGGTGCGGGTTCGATTTGAAGAGGAGTCTATAGCGTTGTTCCGAGCCGCGCAAGATCTCATCCGCCCGCTTCCGTTCTGAGATATCGCGCGCAATCACCTGTACCTCTTTCTCCCCGCGGAAATCAACCGCCACCGCCGACACCTCGACATCAACCACAGAGCCATCAAGACGGACAAACTTCTCCTCGAGAGAGTCTGCTACCTGACCATCCATTACTCTCTTCCAGCGCTCCTGCACAAGTTCGTGATAGTCAGGATGGATAATGTCAAGAACTGGTTTCCCGATAAGTTCTGCCGACTGAACAGCGCCGAGGAGCTTGCACATGGCCGGATTGGCAAGCGTAACATGGCCATCAACATGAACATAGAATGCATCTGGGGAGAGGGTGACGAGCTTGCGATACCGCTCCTCGCTCTCGACCAGCGTTTCCTCAACACCTCTTCGCTTGGCAGCATCGCGGAGGAACACTGCCGTCCACTTCTTCAGAAACAGATAGAGTATACTTCCACTCACAAGCACAAAGAACCAACCCTTGAATATTTGCATCTGTGCGTGCAGATGCACGTCACTCGTCAAGGACGAGAGCGTGGCATCTGAGAGGAGAATCCATAGAGCTCCGACCAGTAAATATGTGCCGGAGACCCTCAATGCGAGCTTTGTTGAATGTTCCATAGCCTCCATCGCACCAGGAGTTTGTGTGTTCGTGCAAGTCCGGTGTGTTCAAGTCGAAATTCCTGCTACAAATCATAGCTAGACTGCTTACAACAGACATCATTCAAAAGGATGAAAGAGTAGTTAATCCTCTCCGGCTTACAGGGATGACCTCTTTTTCATGCTTGGGGCTATTTCGATTCGAAAAACAAATGATACGTTTGCTGAGAATCGTTGCGTTCAGCATCTCAATAGGTTTGATCTGTGCAAATTGTAGAATCAACCGATTTCCTCCTCGTGTTTCCTGTCTCTTTTGCGCTTTCCCCCATGTGTTATCCCACATTTCTGTTGGCATGGCACATGGTGAAGTATGCACTATCATAATGAAAGGAAGGACCAATTCGCTTATGTCAAATAACCAAAGAAAGCGCATGATGGGAAGACTCCCTCTGTTCATCGGGATGGCAATCATCTTCTTGCAATTGCCTGAGGCCCATAGCCAACCAGGAGAATCCGGGTTCAATGTTTTCGGGTATTTTCAGGCTGCGTTCGATCATACTTCATCAAGAGTGGGTCGCGGCAACGGACCTTCCAATAGTTTTTATCTGCAGCAACTGAATCTCATGGGCTCAAACGAGTTCACTCCCAACCTCAATGCGTTCGTTAATTTCGAACTGACAAACACGTATTCGTCAGGTAAGGGCTGGGGGTCATTCAGTATTCAGGAGGCCTGGGTAAAGTACCGGTTTGCGAACGAACTTAGCGTAAAGGCGGGGTTGTCTATTCCCGTGTTCAACAATCTGAACGAGATCAAGAATCGAACTCCCTTACTCCCATACATTTTCAGACCCTTCGTCTACGAAGCATCGATAGCCGACATTTTCCCCCTCAATGAGTTGGTGCCTGAACAGGCATTTCTTCAAGCATACGGATTTGTACCCTTGGGTGATGAACTGAAGCTCGATTATGCAGCATACGTTGGGAACGGTGACCCGGAGTACACGAATGCAGGACCATCCAGCTACTTCCCCCGCGGGACGGATACAACATTGTTTAAGATGGTTGGTGGACGGGTTGGAATGAGAACAGATGACATCAAAGCCGGAATTTCGATGACTGCTGATAAGGACAACGGGGCAGACCTGGGCCTCGGCCCCGTACCGCGGTACCGATTTGGAGCAGACTTCTCGTTTCACGTCTCGGGCCTCACGGGGGAATTCGAGTTCATTGATGTGTACCATGCGATGACACCAGAACAGAGTGCAACTCTGGCGGCAGTGGCAGGCATGGCACCCCAATTGGGTACGAATCTCGATAAGTATTTCTACTACGGATTGTTAAGCTATGACATCAGTGATGAGTTGTTCGGCTACACCGGCTACAACTATCTCAGAGACCGGTCCATTGCAGCACTTGATTTTGGGCTTGAGGGATATACTGTGGGAGGTGGATTCAGAGTACACAGTCGTGTTGTGGTGAAAGGACAGTACATTCACTTCAGAGTCCGGGATAACCCGTTCTTGAAGTTCCGTGAAGACCATTTTATGGCCGCAGTCAGCGTATTCTTTTGAGAGCACACATGAAAACACGACAAAAAGGGAGCGCACGAACAATGTACCTCGTAGTCACGGCAGTATTCTGTCTCTTGATTTTGGGGTCAACATCCCCGGCCCAGGTCGCGGTGATTGTCAATAAGTCGGTTCCCATACAATCGGCGGATGGTTCAACGATCCTGGATATTTACAGCTTGAGAACAATGGAGTGGCCGGATGGGACACCGATCATTGTCGTGGCATTAAAGGGCAATGACGAGACAATAAAGAAGTTCTACCAATACATCGGTAAACGACCGTTGGAAATGAAGAAACTCTGGATGCGCGCCCAACTCTCGGGCGAAGGCCGGGTGCCAATCACACTGAATTCAGAAGAAGAGGTTCTTGCAAAAGTTGCCTCAAC
>CAZIHJ010000161.1:0-5448 GCA_964538485.1 uncultured Chitinophagales bacterium
AGTCCGGCCTTCTTGATTTCCTCAACGAAGATGGCATCCGCTTCACGCAGCAGGGCAAGTCGCACTTTTGTAATCTCACCAAGCACGCGCACGGCGAGTCCGGGGCCAGGGAACGGATGCCGCCATATTAAGTCCTCCGGCAGACCAAGATCTGTCCCCACAGCCCGCACTTCGTCCTTGAATAATTCCCTGAACGGTTCAATGAGCTTCAGGTTCATTTTCTCGGGCAGCCCGCCAACGTTGTGGTGTGTTTTGATGGTGACGGATGGGCCTTTGGCCGAAACAGACTCGATCACGTCCGGGTACAGCGTTCCCTGGCAAAGAAAGTCCACCTGGCCAATTTTCTTTGCCTCTTCCTCAAACACATCAATGAAGAGCTTGCCGATGGTCTTGCGCTTCTGCTCCGGGTCTGTCACACCTGCAAGTCCGGCAAGAAAGCGGTCTGTTGCGTCGACATAGGTTAGGTTGATCTTGAAGCTCTCTTGAAACGTCTGCACTACAATCTCGGATTCGTTCTTCCGCATCAGTCCATTATTGATATGTATGCAATAGAGCTGATCGCCAATCGCCTTATGAAGAAGCACCGCCGCAACAGAGGAATCCACTCCGCCGCTGAGGGCGCAAATCACTTTCCCGCTTCCCACCTTCTTTCGAATGGCATCAATAGAATCCTGGATGAACGAGGACGAACTCCATCCGCCTTGGCATTCACAAATCTTGTAGACAAAATTCCGGAGAACTTCTCTCCCCTTCTCCGTATGGACAACCTCCGGATGGAACTGCACGCCGTATACTTTCCTCTGCCGATTCCTGATGGCGCAAATGGGTGCATTGCTTGTATGAGCGATTGGTTCAAAACCGGGAGGAGCATTCGTCAGATGGTCGCCATGACTCATCCATACAGTCGTGCGGGCAGACACGTTGAATCCGGCAAAGAGATCGGACTGATCATCAATCGTCAACTCAGCGTGACCGTATTCTCTTTTTGCCGCCTTATCCACTTCGCCGCCAAGTTGATAAGCAATCAGCTGCAGCCCGTAACAAATGCCAAAAACGGGAATACCAAGATCAAGGATACGCGGGTCCGAATGCGGTGCATCCGGTTCATAGATACTGTGGGGGCTTCCCGAGAGAATTATTCCTTTGGGGTTGAGGTCTTTGATTTTCTCCATCGGGATATTGTAGGGATAGAGTTCTGAATAGACCCCGAGTTCGCGAATGCGGCGCGCGATCAATTGGGCATATTGCGCCCCAAAATCAAGGACGAGGATCAATTCCGAATGGGCCATGAGGGGAAATCGTGGACGTAACTTTGATTAAATATAAAGAAAAGTAGGCTTGTTCACAAAGAGAGGGAGTGCTGGTGAGGTTCTGGCAAAGAAAAGAGGAGCGGCTCCTCAAGAAGAACCGCCCCGGTTGTTCAGGCAGTGCGCCGTGCAAACAGCAAGGAAAAGCCAAAGAGGATCAATCCGATGGGCCAGTAGTCGCCAATAAATGACATGACTTCCCAGCGATACAGATATCCAAATTCCGCCAGGAACAGAACCGCGCCAAATGCGCAGAGTAATATGGCCGGAACAAGGAGGTGCCACTGCCTCGGTGCACTAATGTACGTCACCAGAAAGGCAAGTCCGAGAATCACAATGAAGACGGGAAAGAAATAATAGGATCTGAATTGAATGACATCAATGTCACCGAGAATCTGATACAGCCCGATGAGGAACAGCATCGTGCCGCCAAACACGCGACCGCGTGCAGGTTTCTCAAAACCATCAAGCACCATTTTTACGCCGAGGCATCCAAGAACCAGCCAGAGTCCCGTCCACCAATGCAGGTCGAGAACATCCAGCCTGTTCAGCAGCATTATAATGCCCACCGTAACAAGACCTGCTCCCAACCATGAGAATCTCGCACTACGCATACCGGTCTCCCTTATGATACGATAACAGCGGGAGGTTCTTCCTGAACCACGATCGCCATGATGATGTATGCAAGAATGGCAAATCCGCAGGAGGCAATTCCGGCAATAACGAAGAGCAGTCGGACGATGGTCGGATCAATACCAAAGTACGTTCCCAATCCGCCACATACGCCGGCAAGTTTGCGTTCGAGACGTGAACGGTACAATTTGCGGGGCATGGGATTGGCAGCAGGTTCCCCTGCTGGTTGGTTGTCATTTGCCTCTGGTTCTGGCGATGGATTGGCCGAGATATAATTCCGGCCCCCGAAGAGAAACGCCACTCCGGCAAGAATCAACACGACTGCAAGAACAACATCCCACGAAAAATCCCACCAGTGGTGCCAGAGTGAAAGGCCGAGATTACTCAGCAACCACATGCCACCGACTACCACGAGCAACACACCCCAGAATTTCTGATTGTTGATGGAGCGGATCGCTCCCGGGGCCGCGCTAACACCGGGCGACTGGGCTGCCGGCATGATGATCATTGCGAGGATGTAGAGGATGATTCCGGATCCGCCGAACAGCGTCAGGAGCACCCAGGCAATACGAACGAGTGTTGCATCAAGGCCAAAATACTCGGCAATGCCGCCGCAGACGCCGTCAATCATGCGATCCGTGCGGGACTTGTAAAGTCGTTTGGTGTCATTTGATGATGTCATGACGAACCTCCTGTGTGAAATGTAATCACATCATAATACGACCAACGCCAACAGATGTTACAAACAGAAAAGGCCAACCAGAATCCGGTTGGCCCATTCCACAAGTCTCTGTATGACAGCTATACCTCCATAATCTCCTTCTCTTTCATCGTCAGGAGATTATCGATATCCTTGATGGACTTGTCGGTCATTTTCTGGATTTCCTGTTCACCTTTCTTGCGGTCATCCTCTGAAAAGTGTTCTGATTTTTCGGACTTCTTAAGATGTTCAATTGCGTCGCGTCGCACATTTCGGATGGCAACTCTTCCATCCTCACCAAACTTCTTCGTGAGCTTTACAAGCTCGCGGCGACGCTCCTCGTTCGGTGGCGGGACAGGGATCCTGATAATGTCTGCGTCCTTGACCGGACTCAATCCAATATTCGCCATCTGGATTGCCTTCAAAACAGGGTCCAGCATGTTTTTTTCCCAGGGTTGCACTGTGATCGTGTGGACATCGGCAACACTGACATTCCCCACCTGCGGCAAGGGAACCATTGTCCCGTAGTAGTCAACCTTGATCCCGTCAAGCAGGGTGGTGGTTGCCTTCCCTGTGCGGATCTTTACAAGCTCCTGACGCACAACTTCCGTTGCTTTGTGCATCTTTGTTTGCGCCTCTTTGAGAATTGTCTCAACCATACGTTCCTCGTCGATTAGACTGAAGGTGTACCGACAGGCAGATCCATCACTTTGGTGCCCACCGGCTTGCCCATGATCAATTCCTTGAGGTTGCCCGATGTGTTCATATTGAAGACAAGAATTGGCAGCTTGTTTTCCTTGCACAAGGTTATCGCCGTCATATCCATGACTTTAAGATCCTTCTTGAGCACATCAAGATATGATATCTGTTGAAATCGAAACGCCGAAGGATTGTGCTCGGGGTCGGAATCATACACACCATCAACGCGCGTCCCTTTGACGATTACATCCGCCTCGATTTCCACTGCACGCAATGCTGCCGCGGTATCCGTTGTAAAGTATGGATTTCCGGTTCCCGCGCCGAAGATGACAATACGATCTTTCTCGAGATGACGCACTGCGCGGCGCCGGATAAAGGGTTCGGCAATAACTTCCATACGAATTGCAGAAATCAGCCGCGTGACCATTCCATCATGCTCGAGCGCACTTTGAAGAGCGAGGGCATTGATAAGCGTTGCGAGCATCCCCATATGATCACCCGTAACTTTGTCGATGCCATTGGAGGAATTCGACACACCCCGATATATGTTGCCGCCACCGATAACGATGCCAACCTGAACCCCGAGGTCGTGAATTGCCTTGATCTCGCCGGAGTACCGTTTGAGTACTTTCGCGTCAATGCCAAACTGCTTATCACCCATCAGGGCTTCTCCACTGAGCTTGAGGAGAATGCGTTTGTATTTCGGCTTGTTCATGGCATCCCGATCATTCTAATAACAAAATGTCCCCCCGAGAGAATCGAGGGGACATGAGCTATTTCGTCTCTTCTCCAAGATGAAAGCGCTGGAAGCGCATCACCGTTCCGGCCTTTGATGCACCCTGCAGATAGTCTTTGATTGTCTTGCCCGAATCCTTGATAAAGGTCTGCTCAAGCAAGCACACTTCCTGATAGAATTTTTCCAATCGTCCTGTTGCAATTTTCTCGACCACCTGTGCCGGCTTGCCTTCGTTGGCCGCCTGGGTCTTGTAGATGTCTATCTCCCGTTCAATCATGGTTTTGTCCACCTGATCGCGGGAGACATACAACGGATTCATCGCAGCGATTTGCATGGCGATATCACGCCCGGCAGCCGCATCTTTGTCAAGCCCGTTCAATTCAACAAGCACACCGATCTTGCTTCCAAGGTGTGTATAGGAACTGACGAATCCGTCCTTCACGTTGAATGTCGCAAAACGCCTGACGTCCACCTTCTCGCCCACTTTTGCAAGCAGGTCGTTCATGAGTTCCAGGACTTTCTTTCCGTTTGAGGTTGTTGCTTGCAACAACGCATCGATATTCGCCGGTTGGGCTTTTTCGATGGTCTCGGCCACGATGTTGGCGAAACCGACAAAGTCCTCACTCCGTCCGACAAAATCAGTTTCGCAGTTCACTTCCAGGATAATACCGAGTTTTCCATCAGCGGAAACGCGGGTAACGATAATGCCTTCCTTCGCCGCCCGATCGGCCCGCTTTTGGGCAACGGCTGCGCCTTTCTTGCGCAAGTAGTCCATGGCGGCTTCCATGTCGCCGGCGGTCGCTTCCAGAGCACGTTTGCAGTCCATCATTCCCGCGCCGGTTTTTTCCCGGAGCTTCTTGATCATATCATTCGTAATGTCCATAACTTCCACTTTCAATCCCGGAGTAGTTTCGATTAATTCAACGGTGCTTTCTCGTCTGCGACAGCATCACGATCCTTCGGCTCTGCTGCCTCAGCTGCCATCTCCATCTGGCGTGTGGCTGCGCGCTCTTTTCCTTCAAGTACCGCATCTGCAAAGGCCTTGGTGACAACCTGGATAGACTTGATTGCATCATCATTGGCTGGTACAACATAGTCAACATCATCAGGATCACAATTTGTATCCACGATAGCAAACACCGGGATGCCGAGCTTCCTGGCTTCCTTCACTGCGATGGTTTCGCGTTTCGTGTCGATCACAAACAATGCACCCGGCAGCCGTGTCATTTCAACAACACCTGAAAGGACCTTATTCAATTTGTCCTTTTCGCGCTGTAGGAAGAGGCCTTCCTTTTTGGTGATCTTGTCAAACGTCCCGTCCGATTCCATCTTCTCGATATTGGTCAAGCGCTTCACGCTCTTGCGAATGGTTG
>CAZIHJ010000162.1:0-5295 GCA_964538485.1 uncultured Chitinophagales bacterium
TCACTCCGACAACTATTCCAACAAGCACTGTGCTTGCCGTATGTGCGAAACCCGCTATGGCAGTGTAGAGTGCAAGCTGCCGTGCAGTCCACTTCTCCGTTTTCCCCAGCACCACCAGTGGCGCCCAATGGTTCGGTATTGCCGCGTGAAGGACACTGAGAAGCAGGCTGCCGAAGAGAATGGTTGAATATTGATTCATTTCATCACTCTCATTGCGTTCATAATGGCAAGTATTGCAACCCCCATATCCCCGAACACTGCTTCCCACATTGTCGCAACACCTACAGCGCCGAGAAGTATGAAGACAGCCTTTACTCCCATTGCAAAGCCAATATTTTGCCAGACAATTTTCCGTGTTCTCTTCGCAATATCAATTGCTGCTACAACTTTTGAAGGCGAATCGGTCATCAACACAACGTCGGCGGTTTCAATAGCTGCATCCGAACCCAGCGCGCCCATTGCAAAGCCAACATCGGCGCGCGCAAGCACGGGAGCGTCGTTTATTCCATCGCCGACGAATGCAACCTTGCTTCCTTCGGGCGATTCCTGGATGATTCGTTCAATGTGCTTCACTTTGTCTTCCGGCAGCAGTTCATAATAATACTTACCCATCCCTAATTTCTTCGCGAATGTTTCCGCCGCCATTCTGTTATCACCGGTGAGCATAACGGAATTAATATGTCTCTCGTTCAGCAAACGTATTGTCTCTTCTGCATCGTCTTTTAAAGAGTCCGCAATAACAATATATCCGGCATAAAGGGAATCCACGGCGACGTGGACCACGGTTCCTTCCACATCGCATTTGTCGTGTTGGATGTTTTCCATGTGAAGAAGTTTGTCGTTGCCGATGATGATACGTTTGCCGTTGACCTGTGCCTTGATCCCTTTCCCGCTTATTTCCTGAACATCGCTTAGCGAGGCCTGGTCAATATCTTTGGCGTACGATTCAACAATGGATTTTGCAATCGGATGACTTGAATGCGATTCTCCGTACGCAGCATACAACAGGATATCGACTCTCGTAAACCCATTTTGGGTGATGATATCAGCGACTTTGAATTCGCCTTTTGTCAGCGTTCCGGTTTTATCAAACACTATAGTCTTGACTTTTGTGAGCGCATCCAGATAGTTTGAGCCTTTTACCAGAATGCCTCTGCGCGAGGCTCCTCCGATTCCGCCGAAATATCCGAGGGGAATGCTGATGACCAAAGCACAAGGACATGAAATCACCAAGACGACCAACGCCCTGTAAATCCAATCGGTAAATGTTTGACCTGTAAACAGCAACGGCGGCAGAACTGCAAGCAGCAATGCACCAACGACCACAATTGGCGTGTAGTAGCGGGCAAATGTTGTTATGAATTTTTCCGTTTCAGCTTTCTTGCTGATTGCATTTTCCACCAACTCCAGGATTTTTGAAATGGAGGACTCGCCATATTTCTTCGTCACCGCAATCGTCAACAGCCCGGATGTATTTATCATGCCGGCCAACACGAGTTCATTCTCTTTGACGCTTCTCGGAATAGATTCGCCGGTGAGAGCCGAAGTGTCAACAAAAGAATTTCCTTCAAGGATGTTCCCATCGAGAGGAATTTTCTCTCCCGGCTTGACGATGATAAGTTGCCCGGGTTCAATTTCAGTTGGGGATACCCTGCGACTGCTGCCATTCGTTTTGAGGTTGGCATAGTCCGGCCTGATTTCAAGGAGTGACTTGATTGATTTGCGTGAACGATTAACTGCGATATCCTGGAATAGCTCTCCGACCACATAAAACAGCATTACCGCAACAGCCTCGGGCATCTGATCAATGAATAACGCACCTACGGTCGCGATGGTCATGAGGAAGTGCTCGTCGAACACTTTGCCTCTCACGATATTCCTGGCAGCGCTCAGAATAACTCCCCAGCCGCTGATAAAATATGCTGTCAGGAATAACGCAAATTCAGCCCATCGGAAAGGCGTCCCGTGAAGAACATCCTCATAGATCATCCCAACCGCGAGAAGTACAACGACAACGCCAATCCTGAAAAGCTCAGTCTTGTTTTCTGCCAACTCACTGATTGAGAATGCAGGATTCACCGTTTGAAGAGCAGGCGCTGTGCCCTTTTGCAGCGGTTCGATTATTTCAACTGAGGGCTCAATTTCTTTGATCGTGGATTTCACTTTCTCGATGTTGTCAGTTTCAATATGCAATGTTGATGTTGCAAAGTTCACTGCAACATATCGCACCTCCGGCAACTTTGAAAGCCCGGCTTCGATATTGGTTGCACATGCTGCACAGTCAATATTTCTTAGCTGGTATTTTTTCATGGATGTCTTTCAACCTGAACAGATTGTCAGCGACCACCGCCTCGTGAG
Source organism: uncultured Chitinophagales bacterium (assembly GCA_964538485.1). Lineage (GTDB taxonomy): Bacteria > Bacteroidota > Ignavibacteria > UBA10030 > UBA6906 > JBJXHC01. The sequence goes on from CAZIHJ010000162.1 coordinate 2,359, forward strand.
CCACCCCCACCACGAGACCCACCACCACTGCCGCTGCCGCGTGAGCCCCCGCCACAGCGACCACCGCCTCCAAAACCACTGCCGCCTGGGAAGCCGCCCCCACCCCGCGCCGGCAAATAGATCGGGCGAGACGACGACGGGCGTAACTGGCTACTCCCTCTCGACCGGGGAGAGGCGAAGCGTGTGCCCCGGGAAGCTGCTCGCTTCTGTGCATACGATTGTCGTGATTTGGGTTGAGCCCCAGCCCGAAAACTACTACGCAGCACACTGCTGCGCCCTGCACTCCCCATACGCGATGTCCTGTTCCGACCCGATGCATCAGATTTGCGCAAACGACTGATGTTGGTGGTAGCGACCCGTTGCATATGGTTGCTTCGCGTGGAGCCGAATTTCCGTTTGTTCTTTCGAATACCGTAGCCGTTGCCGGAGTATCCGTGACCATAGGAGTATGGATAATGATGGTACCCGTGGAAGGAGTTCCAGTACGACCATGGACTATACCACGTAGAGTAGAAACCGTATGAAGGCCAGTAATACCATGGAGAGTAGTACAGGGGGCCAACGCGATAGTCAAAATACGATTCATTGTCGCCATATTGGTTGAGAGCTGTATCCTCTCTGCCATCTCCGCTCGTGGTGTCAGTTTCTGCGGAGTCATATTCCTCGTAGTGTTGCTTGTCTCGCACGGCCTCCACCTGACTGTAGCATCCGGAGAGAACCATGAAGAATGGCGCAGTCACCAGCGCGATCCGAGCGAGTTGATTGGTGTTCATGCCGCTACCCTGCCTTTCTGTTTACCATAGAATTGATCTTGAGCTCTTCCATGCGACACATTGCGATGTTATTGTCATGCTTCTGTAGTTCAGACCCCGGCGGCGTTTGGTTCCTTTTATCGATCCGGTACTCACGGAACTTGGAGAGACCGTACAGGAGCGCGAGCATGCAAATAGTGAAAATGATTGCTCCGAGCATAAAGGTGCGCTGTGTTTTCCAAATGGTGGCAACAATCTCCCGCATCGAGTAGCTTCTCTGCTTTTGCCCTGTCATCTTCACTGTTACAGCCACCACATGTTCATGGGTAAATTGATAGTCACAGTAAACAGGATGAACCCCAACCAAACACCATCTGTCGGTCCGCCGGAACAGCAAAGACCATTGGGAGAAAAACCCTCCGCGGGCACTTCGCTCATTTCACCTCGCGCTCCGATTTCCTTTACAAGTTTACTTGTTGAGCCTGGGCATTCTCTTTATTTATTTTTCTCCAGCGGCAAAAATACTCTCGACACTGAACGCCATCGGTGCATCCGGTTTTTGCTTCACAATGTTGGATGCCTCTTCAAATTCGACATTGGCCTTTTCTTGCTCACCTTTGAGTTTGTACAGAATACCTAGAAGGTAGTGGCCTTCTGCATGCGACGAGTTGTCCCTTTCGTCGAGCATCACAAACTCCATTGCCTTGTCAAACTCTTTTTTCTTGAAGTAGATGTCCGCAATGAAGAGCTCCATCCGATTGAAGCGAGCACCCATGGACACAATGCCATTGATTTCGTCAAGCGCGTTGGCGTACTCGCGAAGCGACCAATATCCGAGTGCCTTGCCCACGCGACTCTCAATATCGAAGAAATCCCGTTCCACTGCACGCTTAAACGTCTCAACGGCCTCCCCGAACAATCCCCGTTGCAAGTAGATGATCCCCAATGTGCGCACCGATCTCGGTCCGGTCGAATCGAGCCTGGCAGCTTCACTCAGGGTGATGATGGCTTCATGCAGCCGGCCGGTGATGCCATATAACACACCGAGGTTATGATATGCTGATGCGTTGTAAGGATGGAACGCCGTGGCTTTCTCCAGATACGCCAAGGCTCGCAATTCACTGCTGGTTTTTTGATAGAGCACTCCGAGGTTTGTGAGAGCATCGTAGTGTGTGCTATCAGTCGAGAGTATTTCCTCGTAGAATTGACGAGCCCGGTCAATCTCGCCATCCTCGGCGGCAATCTGCCCAAGGATGTTGAGAGCGTCCACCCGCGTTGATTCTCCATGTAATGCCCGGAGGGCGTACTCCTTTGCCTGTTGCGACTTGCCTTCAAGAAGTTGAGCGATGCTCAAGCCGAGATTGGCATCACCATTGTTCTCGTCGATAACAAGAGCTCGTTTGAAAAAGGGGATCGCCGCCTGGAGTTGCTTTGCGGAAAGATAGGCTCGCCCAAGAAGGGCGAGCGCTTTGACATTTTGAGAATCGTCTTTGAGGATGGCATCAAGAAGAGAGACCGCAGATGTAAATTTCCCGATGCTGAAATAGCCTTCAGCCTGAAGAATATCCCTTTCGACCTGTTCTCCAGACTGTTGAGCGAGAAGACTTGATCGCGCAACAATCAAGAATACCATAAACAAGGCAACAATCGCATATCGAGACCTCATAAGCCCTTCCCTCCTATCTTCAGTTAACTACTCGTGGTTACATCACCAAAGGCCACAGCAGATGGTTCTGTCCATAGTCGCTTCCCATAACTAATTTGATGCCGACAATGAATTTGCTGAACCAACGGCTTTGCGTCTTTCTACCCAATCAAATATCACCGGCAACACCACCAACGTTAACAGCGTTGAAGTAATCAACCCGCCAATGACAACAGTCGCAAGGGGCCGCTGCACTTCCGCGCCTGCCGAGGTCGAGAGCGCCATTGGGATGAAGCCCAGGCTTGCAACAAGTGCCGTTGTAATAACAGGACGTAAGCGAGTCTCCGAGCCTTTGATGACAGCATCGCGTATGCTCATGCCTTCTTGAATAAGCTTGTTGTAATACGAAAGCATCACCAACCCGTTGAGCACCGCAACACCAAAGAGTGCAATAAACCCGACCCCGGCGGAAATAGAGAAGGGCATATCCCGCACCCAGAGAGCAACAACGCCTCCGACAACCGCAAGCGGAATAGCCGA
>CAZIHJ010000163.1:0-3773 GCA_964538485.1 uncultured Chitinophagales bacterium
TCACCAATGCAAACGACTCGACATTTACTACGGGGGCAGCGTCAACGATTGTCTCTGATGATTTTAATGTCTTTACGTTGAACCCCATGTGGGCATTCATCAACCCGAACAGTCATTCTGCTCTCGCACTGGTGAATCAAAATACTGATAGCGCCTGGGCGCGCATCGCAGTTCCCGGCGGGTCAAGTCATCAGCCATGGACCGGTGGCAATTTCGCTCCACGGATAATGCAGGCAACGAACAATAGCGACTTCGAGGTTGAAGTGAAATTCGATTCACGGGTATCTCAGCAATTCCAGCTTCAAGGGCTGCTTGTGGAACAGAGTCCGACTGCATATATCCGATTCGATTTCAATTCGGACGGAACAAATACCAAGGCATTTGCAGCAACCATTTCGGGGGGTACACCGACCACACGCATCAATGTTACGATTGGACCGAGCAGCAGCATTCTCGATCCAATTCTTATGCGCGTGCGTCGCGAGCGCGATGTGTGGACGCAAACGTATTCAACCAACAACGGTTCATCATGGGTCACTGCCGGCTCATTCACTCATGTAATCAGCATTGATTCCATCGGAGTGTTCGCAGGCAATACACACGGGACACCTGCCTCCACGCCACCACACACTGGAAAAATCGACTACTTCTTTAATACACGAACGCCGATTAACCCGGAGGATGGCGGCATCGTAAGCCTGGATACGGTTCCCCCGGTCATCAGCAACATCGGAACCACCACCTCAATCAATGGCTTCCAGGTCAGTTGGAACACGAATGAGCCTGCAAGTGGTTTGGTGGCGTATGGACAAACCACGAGCTACGAACTGGGCTCGGTGAGCGACTCAAACGAGATTCTGTCTCATACACTCAATGTAAGCGGGTTGACGCCGGGAACAACGTATAATTTCCGAATCACAGCCACAGACACGGCAAACAATGCCTCCATGTCGGGCAACTTGCAGATCACTACACCCGTTCCCGAAACACTTGTTGTTGCAATAACAGGAAATGGCAATGTCTCAAAGAACCCTGATCAGTCATACTATCTCGCGGGCGACTCCGTTACATTGACGGCAACTCCTGATTCGGGCTGGCTGTTCACAGGTTGGAGCGGTGGCGTAACGGGAACAACAAACCCGATCACCATAGTGATGAATGGTGACACTGCTGTTACGGCAACATTCGAACTTGCAGTCATTCCCCCGCTGTTCGTGTCCTTGAGGGCGTTTCTCCAGGGTCCATTCGACGCTGCCGGGGATTCGATGACAACAGTCCTCCGGGCACTGGGCGGCCTCCCCTTGAGTCAGCCATACAGCAGCGCGCCGTGGAACTACACCGGCACAGAGACTGTCAGCAGTATTCCTGTAAACGTCGTGGATTGGATTCTTCTTGAACTTCGATCCGCTTCGGATTCTGTTTCAGTGATTGCACGACGGGCCGGTTTTATATTGAAGAACGGCTCCATCACGGACACAACCGGTACCGGCGCGATACAGTTTGAGAACGTTGTCAGCGGCAATTATTTTGTCGTGCTTCGCCATCGCAACCATCTTTCCGTCATGACAGCGACACCACTTGCATTGAGCGGGACAAGCAGTTTGTATGATTTCTCAACGTCGCAGTCACAAGCATTTGGTACAGTTCCGATGTCCGCATTGGCAGCAGGTGTGTTCGGGCTCCGCTCGGGTGATGGCGATGGCAATGGCGTTGTTGATGGCAATGACCGTACCGTCATTTGGAGGGTGCAAAACGGCACACCGTGGTCCTATTCAAAAACCGGGGACTTTAACCTTGATGGTGGGATTGACGCACTCGACCTGAACCAGCAGTGGAGAACAAACAGTGGGAAGACATCTCAAGTACCGTAAGTCAAGAACATTTATGTCACTTTAAGGAACATGATCATGATGCATTCACCAATTGCCCAATCAGAGAACACCGAACCGATACCACTCCGGTTGAACGCATGCCCGAGTTGTGGAGGCGCACACGTCGAGGTGTTCTATGAGGTACGTAACGTTCCTGTACACAGCGTACTGCTGATGGACACCCGTGAACAAGCGTTGACGTTCCGACGTGGTGACATTGCTCTGGGATTCTGCAGCACATGCGGTTTCATTTCGAACCTTGCGTTCGATCCGGCCATGCATGAGTATTCTCAAAAGTATGAAGAGACCCAGGGATTTTCCGACACGTTCAATACATTTCATCGGAATCTTGCAAAGCGTCTGATCGAACGCTATGACCTTCACGGCAAGGATATTATCGAAATTGGATGCGGCAAGGGTGAATTCCTGAGCATGTTGTGTGAACTGGGAAACAACCGCGGTGTCGGATTCGACCCTGCCTACATTCCCGAGCGCAACACGAGCGCGGCAAAAGACAAGGTGAAGTTTATAGTGGATTTCTATTCAGAGAAGTACACACAGTACCAGGCTGATTTTGTCTGTTGCAAGATGACATTGGAACACATTCAGAACACCGAGGAGTTTGTCAAAATGGTCCGCCGTTCAATTGGCGACCGGCATGACACCATTGTCTTTTTCCAGATCCCTGATGTCACAAGAGTTCTCCGCGATATCGGTTTCTGGGATGTCTACTATGAGCATTGTTCGTATTTCAGTCCTGGTTCGCTGGGACGCCTCTTTCGCAAGGCGGGTTTTGACGTGGTCCAGCTTGCAACAGAGTACGACGATCAATATCTGATGATCGAAGCCCGGCCCTCGAAAGCTACGCCAACACCTCCCATTCCGGCTGAGAACGACATGGAGAGTCTACGGAAGGATGTGAAATACTACTCCGACAAAATCCAGGGCACGCTCGATCGCTGGAGAGGTATCCTCGCCGATGTCCAAAAAAATGGCCAGAAAGCTGTTCTCTGGGGTGGCGGATCAAAAGGTGTGGCGTTCCTCACAACTTTGGGGATTACCAACGAAATCGAATACGCAGTTGATATTAATCCATTCAAACACGGCACATTCATGGCCGGCACAGGTCAGGAAATTGTCGGACCGGAATTCTTAAGAACATACAGACCAGATGTCATCATCGTGATGAATCCAATCTATTGCAATGAGATTCAGAAGGAACTTGACCGGATTGGCGTCACAGCACAGCTCATCCCAGTGTGAGCATCGTACAACCTGTTAGCCCTGTCACTTTTGTCAGACGTGCGTTTTAGTTATATTTGAAGCAGGCCCATGGGGGTGGGCGCATCGTCCCTCCCATGTGACCTTGATTGTTTTTCGTCTTGCAGCTGATCGAGCTCCCCTCGACACCAGTTCTGCTAAGCTCAAGCTGGAGTAATCCTTACAGAGTATTGTGTATTCTCCAGCTTCGTGTTGTTGTCCATCGATTCCGGTTACACTATTTCTCGCAGCAACAATCCATGTTCTTTATTTGATAGGACACATCTCTTGAGTCGTATTCTTTATCTACTACTGATCATTGTTTTCACGTTGCCGAATGTCCTTCATTCCCAGTCGGAGGCGTTGAACCCCGACTACGGCGCGCCCGCGCATCCACTCCGCGCGGAGGTGCTTCCTTCAACGTTCACAGAATCTCCACCCGCATCCGGAATTGTGTCAGACGATTTCAGTGCCGGAACGCTTAACACCGGCGTGTGGACATTCGTCAACCCGGGCACTCCTTCGACATTGAGTTTTATCGGAGCGGGAACATCCGATGCGCAACTTCAGATTGCAGTTCCTACAGGTACCGCACATGACGCGTGGACGGGATCCAATGGCACAGCGCGGATTATGCAGGCA
>CAZIHJ010000163.1:3873-5275 GCA_964538485.1 uncultured Chitinophagales bacterium
ACAACCTGGCTTGCCGGCGCTTCCTACACGCATATTCTCAATGTCGCCGCCGTCGGACCGTTCATTGGAAACGCCGGGAGCCCCGCTCCGGCATTTGCGGGCGTGGTCGATTATTTCTTCAACACTGCGGCGCCCATTTCGCCGGAGGATCCGTTGCCTGCTGCACCGTGGTGGAATAACGCATGGCGGTTCAGAGTGCCAATAGAGGTTGATGCAAACGGTTTCCAACGGACAAACAAACCGACAGAAGTGACGCTGAACTTTACACAACTTCTTTCGGCCCTGGGTCAGGTTGGAACATTTGCAGAGAATTCCATCCGTGTTATTGAAACATCGCAGAGCGGAGCAATCCTCGATTCCGTTATTCCATTCCAGTTCGACAAGGATGCGGCATACAACGCCATTACGAACGCAACCGGCACTCTCACATTTCTGGTGGAAGGAACAATCCTCTCAACCGGTACGCGTTATTTCAACGTGTACTTTGAGACAACCGGCGGCGGATCGTTCACACTTCCATCCTTCAGTCCCCAGGTTATCGTCACCGACAATGTTGCGCATGAAGGCCAACCCAGTGTGAAGATTGAGACAGCCCAAGGATCATACTACTATCAAAAACTCGGTGGCGGATTTGCCAGCATTGAAGACACACAAGGGAATGATTGGGTCGGATACACACCCGGTGGAGGGTCGGCGGGAGAGTTCCGTGGCGTCCCAAACCTCGGCGATGTGTTCCATCCGGGATACGTCAACTCCACCACTTCTGTTGAGAGTCAGGGTCCTGTAAAAACCCGCATCCGTACCACAAGCCTTGATAATGGTTGGGAATGTGTCTGGGATATCTATCCACAGTACGCCCGCATGACACTGCTGAAACGCAACGCGAACTATTGGTTCCTCTATGAAGGAACGCCCGGCGGAGCGTTGAACACTGCCACGGATTTTGTTGTCCGCCCTACCGGTCAGCGTACACCATTGTCAACATCATGGTTCGGCGACTTGACGAATAATGAGTGGGCATACTTTGGCGATGCGGCCATGCAGCGCGTTTTCTATGTTGCCCACCACGAAGACGACACCCAGCCGGATTACTTCCGACACATGGATGGCAACATGACCGTGTTCGGTTTCGGCCGACAAGATCCTTGTTGCACGCGATATCTCACAGCAGTTCCACAGACGTTCACAATCGGTTTTGCTCCGGACTCCTCCTTTGGACCCGCCTCGCAAACCATCACAGCAGCATATAAAGACCTGGTTGTCACAAGCGGAGCGCCGGAAACCAATCTGAGCACTCCCGTTCCGCCGTTCATCACACTCCATCCCGGCAATCAAACCGTTACGGCAGGCCAGGCCGCAGTATTTATTGTGGCAGCAACCGGGACAGAACCGCTTTCTTATC
>CAZIHJ010000164.1:0-5273 GCA_964538485.1 uncultured Chitinophagales bacterium
AGGAATTCTGCAAGCGCGTTAAAGAACACGGGATGGCCGTCCATCATTTGAACGACCTGGTACTCGCAACAACCCTCCGAACATTGAAGCCCGTATGTTTTGTCAATCTCCTCATCGGCGATGCCGAACTCCCTTTTTTCCGCTTCCGTCGGCACAGTGAGAACCTGGATGAAATCGAGGAGATCCCCATTGATGATGAGTGTTGTGCTGGTCTCATCCCTATAGAATGAGAGGAAATCACGAAACTCCTCATCCCAGAAAAAGTCCTCGGTGGTACACCAGCGCCCTGTCAGAGGATTCCTCCCGCTGGTGATATGAAAGTCGGAAACAACGAGATAGCGTTTCGAAGTCATGGGAACTGGCTCTGGAGAAAATCCTTTTTTTGAATTGAGTGTTTCAAGGGACCACCACGCCACTGGTGAACCGCGAGATGAATTTCAGTCCGGTCCTCGAAATGACGGGATATAGGCCGTCCATCAGGCTCCATCCTATGATGTACGCGTTGTTCCCTTGAATCCAGAAGAAATGATCCAACTCCCACGTACCAAGAACGGATTGTTCGAATGCCTTGACAACAAAACTGAAGATGGCAAAGAGGATAAATTGCTCCCAGAAAGGTTTGCGATAGCATCCTGCATAAAGAAACGTCAAGCAAAACCCAATCCAGAGAAATGTGTGAATGAAATTGTTGACCCATGGGAGAAAGCTCATGTAACCGAGGCGGAAGAAAACATAATTGCCGATAAATACCGAAACAGCCCACCCGAAGTACAGAATCCAATATGTCTTCCGGAAATTCAGCTCGACAATCGGGTTGGCATGTCGCATAACGACGAACAGCAACCCATACATGAGTAAAACAGCGAGGTAGTCGAGTATTCCGTTCTCCGCCCCGAGAAACTCATTCATACAGGCCTCCATGAGAAATCAGTAACTCTTGCCGTTATTGGCAATGAACGGCACTGCGTAGTGTGCAAGCGCCATCACTGTCAATTGCGGGTTCACCCCGATGCTTGAAGGGAAAACGCTGGCATCGCATACGAAAAGATTATCATACCCGTGGACTGCGAATTCTTCATTGACCACTCCGAGTTCCGGTTTCCGGCTAATGATGTTCCCGCCTTGCGGATGCCCTCCACCGAGACTCAGGTCGCTCGTGTCCTTCACCAGATCGTACAGTCGATGAAGATCATCAGGTGTCGTAAACTCATTGTAGCGGAATGTTGCGGGCATGACACATTCTGCGCCGGCTGCGAGGAATATCTCTCCCACCGTCACGATGCCGTCCAAGACCTTGTTGAGATCTCCGGGTGTTGGATGATAGAAGATTTCCCGTCCCGTCAAGCCTGCGATGCGAACCTCGGCGTTCGCTTCCGTACCCACCAGCACGCCACCGCAGGTGATGCGATTGTACCGCAACATGTTCTTGAAATGATCATCGAACCATCCCGGCATGTTCACGGCTTGGGCCATCGGCGGATTGAACCACGTTTCAACAAGATACCCTCGTGATGGTACCGGGGACAGGTAATGAGAGATTTGCAATCCTTCGTACGAGTTGATCACGTCTTTGAACACAGCAGTGATGGGTGAACCCATATTAAACGACAGGCGTTTGCCGGCCTTCTTGCCGCCGATGCGTGAACGAAGGAGCAAAATGCTTGATGAAATCGCGCCTGCCGCAACAACGATGGTCTTTCCGGTAACGTCCACTCTCTTTTCATTCGAGAACCGACATTGCACCGACGTTATCTTTGACCCTGTTGCCCGAAGTCGAATCGCCTCGCAACCCGCAATGATTCTCAACCCGTTGCGGCCCGGCGTGTTGAATTCACGTTGCGTCTCCGGCAAGACGGTGTCGAGCATGGAGAGTTTCTTGCCATACTTGCACCCGATGTTGCAATAACCGCAACCCAGGCACTCATGAATGTTCGCATTCACGGCGTCAGTGTCATGAGGAGGAATATGAAGGCCGAGTTTCCGGAGCCCATCATTGAACAACGCTGCACCTTTGTTGAGGTTCGGATGATTCTGCCTCTCGACCCCGATCATTCTTGTCACATCATCAAAAGAGTCCCAGATGCGTTTCTCGTCCAGTCCGGCATCAAGCGATTGCGGGTCGTTCCATCTCTCCAGCACATGCGGTGGCATTTTGAAACAGACGGCGTTGTTCACCACCGTGGTTCCACCGACGCAACTTCCCTGCAGGACAGTGAAGCGAAAGTCCATTGCCTGTTGCAATGCTCCGTCGGCGTAGAGACGGGAGATCATATCAACCTCGTTCTCAGTGAACTCCGAAGGGTCGACGTGGTCGCCGCGTTCAATCATCAATACTTCACGGCCGGCTTTGGCGAGTCCATGCGCCAGAATGGAAGCAGCAGCCCCCGATCCGATGATAACGACGTCACCGTTCACTGTGTCGCCGTCGATTGTCGATGAAGTCAGCACATGAAGAGGTTTTCGCGGAGGGGGCGGCAACTTCTTCAGCTTCTCCGGTGTGTCCTTGCGTTGGGAGAAGGGGACATATCCGACGGACTCAAATGTCTTCGGGTCGTTGTAGTACCCCATGTAGCAGAGCTGATTGCTCATGCGGATCATACCCTGGACGATCATTCTCCAGAAAGGGGGAACCAATCGCAGATTCACGTCCTGGTAAAATCGCTTCTTGAGAAATTCCAGTCTGTCGGATTTTTCGAGGAGTGATAGGGGCGGCTTGAACGAGAGAAGCGGATACAACTGCATCCCGTTGAGCACGATCTTCATTACCCATTTTGATTTTCCTTTGAAGCTCGAGAGATACCAATCGACATTGCGCGCAACCTCCCCGGCAGAAAGGACCTCGGTTCCTTCTGTCTTACTTTCAGCCATCCCTCCCTTTTCTTTTTCCGCCTCTCCCATAATGACCACCTCAGCAAGCGCTTTGAGACATCTGAATTCCGCTGGCGAGAAATACTGCAAGTCAAGCCCGGCTCGATCAGCCGACCGATGGAACCACACGAGGAGGAGAATGATCACACCATCCATGACCATTGAGCCGACAAGGATTTGTGCGATGGGCACGGAACAGGATTCTGCCGTGAGTGGATTTGCAAGCGTGACGGAATAGTCCGTTTTACCCCACAGCAATACCGCAGTAACGGCAAGCTCTGAAATGATGTGACCGAGGATGACAACGATGGTGAGGACCCGGAACTTTCGGACATTCCCCGAAGCAACAAATGCAAGGAGGGCAAGGGTTCCGATCTTGACAACAGAGTTGGTGACGAACGGAAGCTGGACAAAGAACGGCTGTAACGGCCCGACGAGTGCCGGCAGCAGGTACCCAAGGACAGCCAGTCCGAAGATAGCCGAGAGGATCTGCAGAAGTTTTTGCAGCCTGCGTTCCTGAGGAGTCATTTATCGCCTCCGTGAAAGTTCATAAAGAACGGGATCATGCACTGGTAGCCGAGTCGAAGAGACTGCCCTTACACTGCTTTCATTCTCCACACGTTTGGTAGTTCACCTGTTGGCTCGCGGCCAATTCGCTCTTTTGCCTCGTGCCTCATGCCGTCGATGCTGAGTTTGATATCGCTATTTACTGTACCGAGAAGGAAATAACTGTGCTCGACCAATCCCGGCACAACCGGAGTACAGTCAACCTGGTGGACCTTGTTATGCAGAGCGTAGGGCCTTGCAGCGCCGCTTGTGCCGAGCCGGGTTGGGTTTGCCTTGGTGGCATCCGAGATATTGAGGGCAACGTCTTCACGATTGTAGTAGACCGTAATGCTCTGAGCAAGTTCGTGCAAACGCTCCATTGGCGCCCCCATCTCGAATACCGTGTCGTCCACATCCGCTGAACAAAGAAAGATGTGCTCAAAAATTCGCGGCAGCACCGGACCCGGAGAGAATTGTTGAATGCGCTGGACGGCGTTCTGAAGAACGTAGTTTCCCATCGAATGACACAGCAGATGAATGTCCCGGTTACACAGCTCCGATTTGTCCGCCGCTTCCTGTCGGATCTGAATAAGAATATCCCTGAGCTTGAGGATTCCGCGTCCGACGGCAAATCCGGAATCACGGCCGTCTGCCCGATCCTCGATGTATGGTCGGAATGGAAACATACTTCCGTTCGAAGGCCACGAAAACAGCACGACCAGAACCTTTTGTGCATCATCACCGCTGCGGGGCCGGTTAAGCATCGCTTGAAGGGCAAGCGCCTTGCCGACAGCATTATGCCATGATTCATTGTATCCGTGAATAAACACAAGGACGTCGCTGCTTTTCATCATTGCATCCTTCAACTCAGCGAAGAACCGTGTCGAACCGAATTTCTCCGGGGGCTGCTTGGCATCAGGAATGTCCTTGTCGAGTTTCTCTCTGAATGCTTCGATTGTTGCGTGCTTGGCCTGCCTGGCAAAGAAGGACGATAGCTGTTCTCCATCTCCACTTCCCATCCTCTCCACACGGCGTGCAAGTGATTTATCCACCATTTGTTCGTCGACAGATACCGAGAGTTTGCCAAACCTCAGGTTCTCGCGGCCATCCCTGCTGAATTCGATCCCGTATCCCGTCGGACGCCAGCGATCATTGCCCTGATGCCTTCTGTTTGTCGCGAAGTACAACTCAAATGTCTTCATAGTGAGTGTTCCGGTCGCAAGAGTGAATATCAATGCGCGATCCACAACACTGACGGATCATCATCACAGGCCGCCGGTGTTGCAGTATTCATGAAGCGCCAAATCAAGTTGGTTGGTTCGGTCCCATCAGCACGTTGTTTTGCGATGTAGAAAACGTCAACAGCACATTTCCAACTTCACGACGACAAGAGCCTTGAGCAGAATCGACTATCGGATAAATCTAAGATGAGTGATAAAGAAGTGCGGGGAAAACATACAGAGGTTTGCGGAATTAGTCAAGTTAATTTTTATCATTGGAGCATAAAATGTCCCTACAACATCGACAGAATGGCAATTCGGGACACCATTGAGGGCTTCGGGTATTTCTAAGATGTTCGGGGTTTTAGCGGCCAAGCTTGATTTCACACGAACCAATGAGGCTGGGGCAGATAACCGAAAGGCAAAATCACGTGGGATTTTTCCTCGGGATACTCCATTAGTCCATACCTTCATCGATCCTGCTCTTTTCCAACCGCGCAAACTCCAGCAGCTTCCAATATGGTGGCGTGTAGCCATTCAGATTCCTGAACTCCTCAGCCATCTCTCTCGTCGCCACAGTCACAGCGTCATGGCGCGCATTAAAGCTCTTGTGCTTGAGTGCAGCCGTGGCGTTCATCC
>CAZIHJ010000165.1:0-5025 GCA_964538485.1 uncultured Chitinophagales bacterium
ACATTCATCAAGAAGATCTCGACTGGAAATCTCAAAGGATCAGCAAAGACCATTTTCCAATCCAACTGGATTGCACTCACGTGCGCAAAAGCCTGTCCCGTGGATGTGTTGTGCGAAGGCGCGTGCGTGTACAACGACCGTGGCGAGGAGCCGATCCAGATCGGGAGATTGCAACGCTATGCAATCGACACGTACTTCGAGCGCGGTATGCCTCCCCTGTTTACTCCTGCCCCAAAGAATGGAAAGTCTATTGGTGTGATTGGTGCCGGCGCGGCAGGGCTTGCATGTGCCGCAGAGGCCGCGCTTCTCGGCTACGACGTGACCATCTACGATGCAAATGAAAAACCGGGCGGACTCAACATGTGGGGCATTGCTCCATACAAGATGACACAAGAGGATGCGATGAACGAAGTGAAGCTTGTACTGAGTTTCGGTGTGAGCATCCAATCCGGCGTCCGTGTTGGCAAGGACATTTCCATCGATGAGCTCACAAAGAGCCATGATGCGATCTTCATAGGCGCCGGGCTCCAATCAGCAACCAGGTTGAATATCCCGGGCGAAAACCTGAAAGGCGTATGGGATTCGTTGGATTTCATTAGCAAAGTAACCACCCGGAAATGGTCATCAGTTGATGTTGGCAGACGGGTAGCAGTGATTGGCGCAGGGAACACGGCGATTGACGCAGTCACAGAAGCAAAACGTCTCGGCGCAGAACAGGTGATGATTATTTATCGAAGAAGCCGGGAAGAAATGCCGGCGTACGACTTTGAATACGAACTGGCAAAGAGTGATGGTGTACAATTTCATTTCCTCACATCTCCCGTCAAGATTCTCGGCACCAACCACGTCGAATCCATGGAGTGTATACGCATGAAGCTCGGAGCGCCTGATGAGGAAGGTCGCCGAAGACCGGAACCAATTCCAAACTCCGAATTCCGTATTCCTGTGGACATGGTCATCAAGGCAGTGGGACAGAACATCGAAGAGAGCTTCCTCGCCGCGATCCCGGAACTGAAGCTCGACCACGGCATGGTGATCGTGAATCCGGAAACATATCAAACCTCCAATCCCAAGTTCTTCGCCGGTGGCGATTGCATCAATGGAGGGAAGGAAGTGGTGAATGCTGCAGCAGATGGGAAGAAAGCAGCGCATGGAATTGACGAATGGATTTCCAGGAAATAAATTCCAAGATCCAAATAACAAACAAGCTCCACCTTCCGACATTGGGAGACTTTTACTATGGTTGACCTGAGTATCAATTGTGGTGGCATCAAATCCCCGAATCCTTTCTGGCTTGCATCCGCTCCGCCATCCAACTCCGCATATCAGGTGTGCAAGGCGTTTGAAGCGGGCTGGGGGGGTGCGGTGTGGAAAACCATTGGCGAACCCGTGATGAATGTCTGCAACCGGTACGGAGCGATTGACTACAACGGACAGAAAATTCTCGGTCTCAACAATATTGAACTCATCAGCGACAGGCCGATTGAAGTGAACCTGCGCGAGATTGCCGAAACGAAGAAACTGTGGCCTGATCGTGCCGTGATTGCCTCCCTCATGGTTGAATCAAAACGCGAGATCTGGCACGAGATGGTGAAACGTACCAATGATACCGGCTGCGATGGCATCGAACTGAACTACGGCTGCCCGCACGGCATGAGTGAACGCGGAATGGGTGCTGCAGTCGGACAAGTTCCCGAATATTGCCAGATGATCACCGAGTGGGTGATGGAAGTAGCAACAATACCTGTGCTTGTAAAACTCACGCCAAACGTAGGCGACATCCGCTTCCCCGGCCGGGCAGCAAAGAAAGCCAAAGCCAACGGCGTCTCGTTGATCAATACCATCAACACCATTATGGGCGTTGATCTTGATACCCTTGAACTGAAACCCTCGGTCGGTGGCAAAGGCGGGCACGGTGGCTACGCCGGACCTGCGGTCAAGCCGATTGCGCTCAACATGGTCTCGCAGATCGCCACCGATCCGGAAATCAATCTTCCCATCTCCGGAATTGGAGGCATCTCGACATGGCGTGATGCATTGGAGTTCATTCTTCTCGGTGCCTCAAGCGTGCAGGTGTGTACTGCGGCAATGCACTACGGCTTCCGCATTGTTGAAGATATGAACGAAGGGTTATCGAACTGGATGGAGGAAAAAGGATACACGTCGCTCGATCAGGTACGCGGTAAATCGCTCGGTGCCATCAGCGATTTCGGCAACCTGAATCTCCTGTACAAAGCCGTCGCTCGCATTGACGAATCCAAGTGCATTCACTGCAATCTCTGCTACGTAGCTTGCGAAGACACAGCTCATCAATGCATTGATCTCATTCCGAAAACTGTTGGCGCCAACGGCTCGACTGAAACCATCAATCAACCCAAAGTCAGGGAAAACGATTGCGTCGGTTGCCGCCTCTGCTACATCGTCTGCCCCGTGGACGGCTGTATTTCCATGGTACAAGTTGATGACGGTACACAATCAAAAACCTGGAACGAACTGGTGAAGGAGCTTCCCCAACCCATGACGTGGGAGGACTTGCGGACGTTTCAGAAGAAGCATGGCATTGAGATTCACTAAGCCAGGGCGAGACGTACTTGCAAAATTCGAATATCGAAATATCAAACCCTAAACAAGCCCGAAATACAAATTCTCCAAATACCAAACGATTTGACTTGGAGGATAGGACTCTCGAATTTTCAAAACGTGTGATCCGTTATGTGAATGACCTTCCCAGAATAATCTCAACCAGAGAAATCTCTAGTCAGGTCGTTAGATCCGCCGGTTCAGTTGGTGCCAACTACATTGAAGCAAACGAGTCGCTTGGAAAGAAAGACTTTCTGATGCATATCAAGATTTCGCGCAAGGAAGCGAAAGAAACTGCCTACTGGCTGAAATTGACTTTACCCAAACCCGAATACCAACAAGAGCAACTCGACCTGATTCAAGAAGCAACGGAACTCATGAAGATATTCGGTTCCATTTTGCAGAAGTCACTTTAACTTTTTGTGATTTACCGATTCGATTTTGTTTAGGATTCCGATATTCGATTTTCGTATTTGCTCCCCGAAGATATTGTGCTGAAGGATTTCTCACCCATCATGGAGGTCAACATGAAAAGCGGAAAGTTTTGGATTGCGGTTCTCGTGACAGGCGTCGTCGTGAATATCTTTGACTTCATCGTTCACGGGATGATACTGGCCAGTACGTACATGAGCATGCCGGATGTCTTCAATCAGACCGAAGATCCGACGTGGTTTATCGTTGGCGACTTCATTGCCGTAGTGGTCTTTGCGTGGTTCTACGATAAAGTCTACGCAAGCTTCGGCGGGGGCATGATGGGCGGTATAACGTACGGATTGTACGCCGGTGTACTTGTCAACTTTCCCACCTGGATTTTCGCACACCTGATGATTGCCGGGTTCCCGTACGGACTGGCATGGACGTTCACACTTCTTGGTATTGTGTGGGGCGTTATTGCCGGCGCGGTGCTCGGAGCAATGTATAAGAAATAATACAAAGCAAGAACCACATTCCAAATTATCAAACAAATCTCAAGTACCAAACAACAACGATTACAACTGATTTCGAGCTTTTGTATTTGGAGCTTGTTTATTTTTTCGAGTTTGAGATTTGAATATTGTTTGACTCTTGGTGCTTGTTGTTTGATTTGTTGGTTTTAGGATTTCGCCTTTCCAAGTAAGGAACAACCATGTCTATTCTTATCAAAAACGGCCGCATCATTACCGTGGGCGAGGATTACGTCGCCGATATTTATTGTGAGGGTGAACAAATCACTCGCATCGGCAAACATCTCGATGCGCCGCCGAATGTCACAGTCATCGATGCGACGGGAAAATATGTTTTCCCCGGCTTCATCGATCCGCATGTTCATATCTATCTGCCGTTCATGGGCACGTGCGCTAAAGACACCCACGAGACGGCGAGCAAAGCGGCTCTCGTTGGCGGCACTACAACGTTCATCGAAATGATTTGCCAGTCCGGCTCAGAGCAGCCGCTCGCCGATGGATTCGAATTGTGGCGGGGAAAAGCCGAGGGCAAGAGCGCATGCGATTTTACGTTTCATCAAGCCGTTACCCGCCTCGACAAGGAAACGGAAGGACAACTGACCGAAATTGTCCGAAGCGGTATTTCCAGTTTCAAGGTGTTTCTTGCCTACAAAGGCGCGTTCGGGATTTCCGACGAAGAACTGTATCACACGATGCGTTTGGCGAAACAACTCGGTGTGATCGTCACAGCGCATTGCGAAAACGCCGATGTGGTGCTCGCGTTGCAGCGCCAATTGCTCGGCGAAGGAAAAACGGGGCCCGAATGGCACTATTGGAGCCGGCCACCGCGTGTCGAAGCCGAAGGCGTTCATCATCTCCTGACATTTGCCGAACTCCACGGTACGCATTGTTACCTCGTTCACACAAGCTGCGAGGAAGCGTTGCAGGAAGCATTGCTCGCGATGCAACGCGGGGTCAATGTGCGGGTGGAGACGTTGATTCAGTATTTGGTGCTGGACAAGAGCCATGCCGAGCTGCCGGATTTTGAAGGATCGAAATATGTCATGTCACCGCCGTTGCGCGACAAGCGCAATCAGGAAGTATTCTGGAATGCGTTGCGGCAGGGATTCGTATCGACGGTCGCCACCGACCACGCACCGTTTGATTTTGTCGGTCAAAAAGAAATGGGCCGCGGTGACTTCACGAAAATTCCGAACGGCATCCCGTCGCTCGAAGACCGTATCAACCTGCTGTACACCCACGGCGTGTGCGAGGGCCGTCTGGATTTGCACACGTTCGTTGACTGTGCAAGCACGCAGGCGGCGAAGCTGTTCGGCTTATTCCCGCGCAAAGGGACGATCGCTGTTGGCAGCGATGCCGATTTGGTAGTATACGATCCGAATTATCGCGGAACGATCTCAGCACGAACGCATCTGCTCAATCTTGATTACAGCGCGTTTGAAGGCTGGCAAATCAAAGGCAGACCGCACATTGTTACTGTTCGGGGCGAAGTTGCAGCGCG
>CAZIHJ010000166.1:0-4920 GCA_964538485.1 uncultured Chitinophagales bacterium
GCTGCCGAAAGGATCTTTCAAGAGAAGGGGTTATCAGCGACAACAATGGACGAGATCGCAGAAGCAGCGGAGCTTGGCAAGAGTACGCTCTATCTCTATTACAAGAGTAAAGAAGATCTTTACCTCGTTGTCACGTGTCGTGGAGGTGATATTCTCCATAACATGTTCTTGGAAGCTGTCAGCACCGACGAACCTTCAATCAAGAAGGTTCAAAATATCGGCGACGCCTACATCGACTACTTCAACCAGCACCGCAAATACTACCGGATGTACTATTTCCTTGAGAACTCGGAGTTACACAAGCAGGTGAGTCCCGAGATGGCGGAACTGTGTGCCCAGAACGACAAACGGATATGGAGGATCGTTTTCGATGCCATCAAAGGCGCGAAGGAGGATGGTTATCTGAAAAAGGATGTCCATCCCCCGGAAGCAGCGGTGATGCTATGGTCAAGCGCGTATGGACTGATGCGACAGATTGATCGAGCGGAAGACATGTGGCGCGAACAAATGGGAGTTGAACTTGGTACCGCATGCAAGAAAGCAATGTCACTTCTTCTCCAGGGAATGATGACGGACGAGGGGAAGAGAGTGTACAAAGAGTTGAATATGAGTGGTGTGAATAACTAAACGATGGATGGGTGGAACATGAAGTCGAGTATGATTGCTGTAATGATGTTGATGGCAGGCGGCATTCTTGCGCAAGAGAAATTGACGATGGAGAACGCGGTGGCAACGGCTCTTGAACGAAATTACCAGGTGCGTGGGGCTTTTCATGACCTCGATGCGGCACAGTGGAGGAAGAAGAATGCACTGACAAATTTTCTTCCGAAAGTGGAGCTGTCTTCCAGTATTACCAGAATTGATCCCGAGAGCGAGCGCCGCGCAAATGCGGCAGTTGATTTTATAAAGAGTGTTGGGCCCGCCCTCGGTATTCCCACCTCTGCATTAACAGACATCCGGCCGTTTGCATACCGTGATGCGTACTCAACCACCCTTACTGTCGTTCAGCCGATTTACAACGGCGGCGCGGAAATCGTGGGGGTACAGGCAGCCGATGCGCTGCAGGATAAGGCGGAGTTTTCGTATCAGGACACCGAACAGGAAGTTATTGCGAAGGTAAAGTCCGCATACCTTACAGTGCTGAAATCAGAGGAACTTCTGGCTCTTGCCAGGGAGTCCGCCGAGCGAACGCGCCGCTGGCTGGATATGACCCGACGCCGCGAGTCGTTAGGCAGCTGCACCAAGACCGACGTTCTCCGTTTTGAAGTGCAGCTTGCGTCCGACGAGGGAAACATCGTAAATGCCGAGAACGGTGTTGCGCTTGCCCGCCTGCAATTAAATGAATTGATGGGCGTTGATCTGGAAAAGACATACACACTGGAAAAGGTGTCATTTCCGGACAAAGCCCTATCGGGTTCAGTTTCTCCGTCGTCACCCCAGCTTGCGTCGTTGAGCACGTTGTCCGTCTCGAGTACCATTGATCAATCATTCCTTGCAACACATCCTGCAATGAGAACGATGGAGGCCAATCTCCGTCTTGCAGAATCCGGCGTTGATCAATCGTGGGTCAATTTCAAGCCACGGGTGAATCTCGGTTTTCAATACGGATGGGAACAAAACAACACGCTGAAGCTTGATGGCATCAGGCCGTGGGCGCTTTCCCTTTCGGTGAGCTGGCCCATCTTCAACGGTTTTGGTGACTACACCAACCTCCAACGGTCAAAAGCTGAATACGAGGGTGCGGAAGAAGGCGTTGAACGCTACCGACGCGGACTGTTGCTGCAAGCCACACATGCGCAATTGACTGTTAAAGCAACAACAAAACGAATCGAAATTGCACGAAAGGGACTGGAGCAGGCCGAGGAAGTGCTGAACTCTGTTACCCGGCGTTATGATTCCGGGGCTGCGTCCAACGTGGATCTGATAGACGCGCAGACGGCATACACATCTGCGAAGACAGATCTTATTACCGCCAGCTACGACAACTCCATTTCAGAAATTCAATTTGCCAGGGCGACCGGGAATATCGGACGCTAAATCACGGCCAGGTAATTACACAAGCCACGTATCTCTTTTAAAGGATATCGATATGTCAACCAAAAAGAAAATAAAAATCGGTTCGATAGCGCTTATTGCTCTTGTCGCCATTGTCACCATGGCGGTGATCAGTTCCCGTGGACAAGGGAACAATGTCGCTCTCAAGATGTCACCTGTTGCAGTTGAAGTTACTCCGGCGGTCATCCGGACTCTCACGGAAACGGTCACTGCGGTGGGAACAGTTTCTGCGATGAACGATGTCCTTGTAAGCTCCGAAACCGCTGGCCGGATTACGAGAGTGTACGCCAAGGTTGGAGACTTTGTCAAAGCCGGACAGACACTCGTGCAGGTGGATGATGAGTTGAAGGCCATCGCGGTTGACCAATCAAAAGCACAGCTTATTGCCGCGGAGACCAGCTACAGGAAGGCAAAGGGCGACAACGAGCGCGCTGAAAGCCTGCATTCCACTGGAGATATCTCCAACACCGAACTCGAAGCGTACCGCCTTGGACTGCGTTCTGCAGAGGCCCAGTACAAGACGGCGGAAGTCGGCCTGCGCTACGCCCAACGCCAACTCGACGATGCACGCATCAAAGCACCAATTTCAGGATTTGTTGCATCGAAGCTCGTTGAGGTGGGCGAGATGGTGAACCCGGGCAAGGAGATTGCCAACATCGTTGATGTTTCCAAAGTGAAGATCAAGCTGAGCATCGCGGAGGAGGAAATTAATAAATTGAGATTGAAGCAATCAGCAACTCTCAGAATTGATTCGCAGCCCGACAACCGATTTGAAGGCGTGGTGTATACCATTGGCCGCAAAGCGGAATCCGAAGTTGGACACACGTATCCGGTGGAAGTGGTAGTGGAGAATAAAAACATCGACCTCCTGAAAGTCGGTATGTTCGTCCGTGTAGAGATAAAAACCGCATCCGTGGCAAGCGCAATTGTCATCTCCAAGGAGTCCCTGGTCAATGAAGACACTCAGCCGGCGGTGTACGTGGTGCAGGACAATGTTGCCCGTCTGCGCGCCGTGAAGCCCGGCATTCGTTCCGGCTCTTCACTACAAATCGTTGAAGGAGTGAAAGAAGGAGAACTCGTCATCTCGTTCGGTCAGAAAAAACTGAAGGACGGATCACCTGTCCAGTTCAAACGCTAACGAACCCCGATCATCTGAGAGAACTCTATGAAACTCACTGAACTTTCTATCAAACGACCGGCCTTCATCACTATGGTGTTTGTTGCGCTGGCAGTATTGGGAATCCTGGGCTATTCCCGTATGGGAGTCGATCTGCTGCCGAAGATGGACTGGCCGATGGTTTCAGTAATCACGGCGTATCCGGGTGCGGGACCAAAGGAAGTGGAATCCCAGGTTTCCAAGGTGATTGAAGAAGCGGTCAGTAGTATTGGCGGGTTGGACAACGTGCGTTCGTATTCGTATGAAAACCTCTCGTTTGTTCTGGCGCAGTTTGAGTTTTCCGCTGACGTCGATGCTGTGACAAACGAGGTCCAGCGCAAGGTGGAGCAGGTCCGACGCCAGCTTCCCGATGAAGCGGAGTCCCCGATGATATCAAAATCGGATCTAAACGCGTTCCCCATTCTGCGCGTCTCGTTGGTGGGAGAGATGGATCCGAAAGAACTGTATCAGTTTACCAAGGACAAGATAAAGACACGGCTCGAACAGGTGGAGGGTGTTTCAGCCGTCACCATTGTTGGCGGCCGGGAACGGGAAATCCGTGTTGAGGTGGACAACCAAAAGCTCCAGTCGTACGGGATTTCCATTCTGCAGGTGTCGCAGGCTCTTGCCGCCGAGAATCTTGACTTTCCTACCGGCAAGGTCAACGAGTCCGTCAATCAGTATATCGTCCGCCTCACCGGCAAGTTCACGTCAATGGAGGAGATAGAGAATGTCCCGATCACAGCAAGCGCAAAGGGGACAGTCTACCTTAAGGATATTGCCCAGGTACGGGACACGTACAAGGAAGACCACACACTCTCGCGGCTCAACGGGGAGGGGTCGATTGCGCTGACGATTCAGAAGCAATCGGATGCGAACTCTGTGAAAACCAGTGAGCGCATTCGCACCGAGTTGACAAAACTCGAAGAGGAACATGGTCAACGCATCAAATTCACGGTTGCACAGGACATCACGGATTTTACGCGCCATTCGCTCGCCGAGGTGCAGCGCGATTTGTTCCTTGCCGTTATCATGGTAGCAGCAGTATTATTCCTGTTCCTTCACAGCTTCCGGAATGCGCTGATTGTTCTCGTATCTATCCCGACATCGCTCATCTCAACATTCTTTTTTATGTGGTTGTTTGACTATACGCTCAACCTGATGTCGTTGATGGCACTGGCGTTGGTGATCGGTATTCTTGTGGATGATTCGATTGTAGTGTTGGAGAATATTCATCGGCATCTTGAACGTGGCGTGGAGCCGGTGAAGGCGGCAATCGACGGGCGGAGCGAGATCGGGTTTGCTGCAATTGCCATTACACTGGTGGACGTTGTGGTGTTTCTGCCAATTTCGCTTGTTGGCGGAATGATCGGCCGTATCTTCAGCGAGTTTGGTATTACCATCGTCGTCTCGACGCTGATGTCACTCGTTGTCTCCTTCACACTTACACCGTTGCTTGCATCCCGACTATCGCAAGTTGTTCATCATGCGAAGAACACATGGCTCGGGAAGTTCATCAATGCGTTCGAAGCGTGGCAGGATCGTTTGAGTGAGGGCTATGCGAGAATTCTTGGCTGGTCATTAAGTCACCGCAAAGCCATTCTCGGTATCAGCACTGGATTGATGGTGGGAAGTATTGCACTTGTCCCGCTCGGGTTTGTTGGGTCCGAGTTCATGACCGAATCCGATCGCGGTGAGTTTGCGGTGAA
>CAZIHJ010000167.1:0-1458 GCA_964538485.1 uncultured Chitinophagales bacterium
TCAGTCCATGATCTTCCGTAAGAAGGCGGGCTTGCCCGACTTCAATCCATGATCTTTCTGAGGAAGGCGGGCTTTTCCGGATCCGCCTTGTCGATCTTCTGGCGTTCGGCAAACTCCTCTGTGCGGTACGGGTTCACCGTAATATCCACACCGCGTCGCACGTACGCCGGTTCATCGAGCTTTTGCAGATCGGCAACACCGGTGGGAATCCTGTCGATCACCCGGACGCTCTTTGCCGGACGCATAACCACAGACGCACTCGGAGTCCGCTTGTTGAAGCCCGTGGCAATCACGGTCACCATGATCTCGTCATCCATGGTTTCATCCACCACGGCCCCGAGAATCACGTTGGCATCTTCGCCTGCAGCTTCGTGAATGATCTCGGTTGCTTCATCCACTTCCACCAGCGACATTGATACACCGCCGGTGATGTTGACGAGCACACCCTGCGCTCCGGAGATGGAAACATCTTCGAGCAACGGGCTGGAGATTGCTGCGTGCGCCGCTTCCACCGCGCGGTTCTCGCCCTTCGCAATTCCGGATCCCATCACCGCGTCGCCCATTTCCTTCATCACGGTGCGCACATCGGCGAAGTCCACGTTGATGAGTCCGGGAACGGTGATCAGTTCCGAGATGCCGCGTGTTGCGCCGTAGAGCACCTGGTTGGCAATCTCGAACGCTTCGGTCAGCGGTGTGCTGCGCTCCACAATGTTAAGCAGCTTCTGGTTCGGGATGACAATCAGCGTGTCCACTTGCTTCTTCAGCTCCTCGATGCCAGTCTCTGCCTGGGCGAGTCGGCGCTTTCCTTCACAGTTGAAGGGTCGCGTGACAATGCCGACAACCAGAGCACCGATACTCTTGGCGATGTTTGCCACGAGTGGCGCGCCGCCTGTGCCTGTGCCGCCACCCATTCCAGCGGTGACGAACACCATGTCGCTGCCCGCAAGAGCGCGGGCAATTTCATCGCGGTCTTCCTCCACGGCTCGATGCCCGACAGAGGGATCCGCTCCGGCACCGAGTCCCCGTGTGAGACTTTTGCCAATTTGCACTTTGTTCGGCGCCTCATTGCGTTCAAGCGCCTGCAGGTCGGTATTGATGGCGAAAAAGTCCACGCCATGCAGTCCTTTGTGAATCATGCTGTTGACAGCATTGCCACCGCCACCGCCAACTCCAACAACACGAATCTTCGCCCCACGATCGAGATAGCTATCCAATTCGATCACTGGTTGTCTCCTTTATGAATGTGAATTGTTTGTTTAAACACTCTTGATCTCATAATTGGTCAAACCATTCTTTCATTTTCTTTGCCATTCCCGTCATCGACTTTTCACGTTTGCCGGAGGGATGGACCGTTGTTTTATTCTGATGCTTGAGTCCGTGAATCACCAGGCCGACCGCCGTGGAGTAGGCCGGGTTTTCAATCTCACGGACGAGACCGCCGGCAATCCCGGACGGTAT
>CAZIHJ010000167.1:1558-4904 GCA_964538485.1 uncultured Chitinophagales bacterium
GGAAGAATAATCGGCTCGTTATTTACCACGGAGGGGAGGTACGCGTAGCCGTGGTCTTTCTTCAGTTTCTCCGCCTGGTCATTGAGAATGCCAAGCCCTTTGCGAATATCGTCTGTCACTTTCCGGCCTGCAATGCCAATGACCGCTGTGTGACGGATGGTGCGTTCCTCGAATACCGCAAGGTCTGTCGTCCCGCCACCGACATCAAGCAGAGCGATGCCGACTTCTTTCTCTTCATCATCAAGCACAGCGTAGCTTGATGCAAGAGGTTCGAGTACCATATCGCTCACTTCCAACCCGGCGCGCTGGACACACTTGTAAATGTTCTGCGCTGCGCTAACAAGCCCGGTAATGATGTGAACATTGGCCTCCATACGCACGCCCGACATTCCGTGCGGGTCGTACACGCCATCCTGACCGTCAATAATAAACTCCTGCGGGATCACATGAATGATCTTCCGGTCGGATGGCAGGGCAACGCGCTTGGTGTCTTCGATCAGGCGGTCGATGTCCGCTTGCGTCACTTCATGGTCCGGACCGCTGATGCCGACAACGCCGCGACTCTGGAAGCTCTGGATGTGATCGCCGGCGATTCCCACAATCACGGACTTGATCGCCACGCCTGATTGTGATTCAGCTTCAGCGACGGCGTTCGTAATTGAACGGATGGTCTTTTCGATATGCGTAACCACGCCGCGCATCATGCCATCCGAGGGGCTGCGTCCCACACCAAGGATGTTCATTCTCCCGTTCTCGTCCGTCCCGGCCACAACAGCGCACACCTTGGTCGTCCCGATGTCGAGGCCTACAATGATGTTATCCATGACTATCCTTCGATGATGTAGAACTATCGTGAGAGTTCGCTGTGGCTCCGGCCTTCTGTAGCTCATCTTTGCTGTGGTTCCAGCGTACAACCACCTGATCTTCAAAACGCAGATCCACATACTGGAGCTCTGCCGCGCCGTGGTGCAACACGACTTCGGTCCAGAATGCATCAAACTTCGCTATCTTCCGCATGATATCACCTTGTCCGAACAACACGGGCACACCGAACTCCGCCGTGTAAAGGAGAATATCTCCGTTGCTTTCGCGATGGACTTCCGAGATACGGTGATAGAGTTCTTCATTCATTTCCTTTGCGAGAAACAACAAGGCAAGCGCCTCGCGTACATGCGGACTGAACGTCTGCTTTCCGGGCAGCAGCGCGCTGTTCTTCGGTAAACCGGTAAGCACCGGAAGGTCGAACATATATTCCGATCTGACCGGCGGCAGAACGAACCCTTCACTATCGAGGTGCAGCATACGGTCGCCCACCACGATTGCCACCGGTACACGCTCCTCAATGCTGATGCGGATCCGGTTGGGAACATCGCGCGTCACGGCTGCTTGATTGACGAAACTGCTCTTCTGGATTTTCAACCGTGCATCATACAGATCAACCTCGAAGAGTCTCTGGTTGACATCGATTCCTGCGAGCGCTTTCACTTCCTCTTCACTCAAAATTCTGTTGCCTTCAACAACCACTTCAAGAACACGAAGGTCGCTCTTCCAGGTGTTCGCCAGGACTGCGACTGTCAGAATTCCGGCCACGAGGAGCACCATCAGCGCTGTTGCGCGGAGACTATATTTCTTCTTCGTCGTTGCTGTCTCGCCGGCCATCGGCTAACCCTGTGCCTTCAGTTGTTTGATAAACTCTTCGCCAAATCTCCAGATGTCGCCGGCCCCCATCGTAATGATGATGTCGCCCTTCTGCTTCGTTTGTAAAAGAAACGATGGAACATCTTTCTTGTCGGGAACGTAATGCACCTGTTTGTGTCCGAACTCCTTTGCTGCATTGGCGATCAGTTCGCCGTTGATTCCCTGGATTGGTTCTTCGCGTGCCGGATAGACATCCGTCAGTACGAGAACATCCGCATTGAAGAACGACCGTCCAAATTCCTCATAGAAATCACGCGTACGTGAATACAGGTGCGGCTGAAACACACACACCACACGACGGCGCCACCCGGACTTGGCCCCGGAGAGTGTTGCTTTGATCTCCGTCGGATGATGGGCGTAATCATCCACCACCATAATGCCTCCAACGTCTGCCTTCACTTCCCAGCGTCGGAACACACCGGTGAACTTCTCAACGCCCATCTTCACTTTCTCAAACGACACTCCGAGCTGTAATCCCACAGCAACCGCCGCGAGCGCGTTTTGCACATTGTGTTTTCCGGGAATCTGCAACTCGATCTCACCCAGGTCTTTGCCCTCGTGCACAACGAGAAAACGGGTCTTGTTCTGTTTGTGAACGAGATCGACTGCCTGGAGGTCGGCCTGACCATTCAATCCATAGGTGATTATTTTCTTTTTGATCCGTGGCATGATGTCTTGCAGCGCCGGCTCATCAAGACAGAGCACAACAAAACCATAGAAAGGCACTTTTGCAGCGAACTGAATAAACGCCCCCTTGATATCCTCCAGGTCGCGATAACAATCCAGGTGATCGGTCTCCAGCGTCGTCAACACGGCAATGGTTGGGGTGATCGAAAGAAACGAACGGTCAAATTCATCCGCCTCAACAACGATAAAAGCGCCCTGGCCGAGACGCGCGTTGGAACCGGCCAAACCATGCAATCGCCCGCCTACAATCACCGTCGGGTCCACTCCCCCCTCCATCAGCACCAAACTGATCATCGACGTTGTTGTGGTTTTACCATGTGTTCCGGCGACACCGATACCGTACTTCAGACGCATCACCTCTGCGAGCATCTCAGCCCTGCGAATAACCGGGATCTTCCGTTTATGCGCTTCGACCAGTTCCGGATTGTCCGGCGGAACGGCAGAGGAATACACGAGCACGTCAACATCCGGTTCGAGGTTCGTGGCCTCATGGCCGAGATAAACTTTTGCACCCAGCTCTTCGAGCTTTTCCGTGTTGTCGCTTGCTGCCCTGTCGGAGCCGGTGACGTTGAACTTCTGATCCAGCAGAATCTCGGCGATGCCGCTCATGCCGATACCGCCGATGCCGACGAAATGCAATTTTCTAATCGATGAAAACATCGTTCCTCAATTACCTGTCTGTAAACCGCGGTCGCCGCCACCGCTTGTGTTTATGTTTCGGCACTTTATCCGCAATGCGGTTGATTTCCCGCACCAATTCCCGGTCCCGCTCGTACCTGCCCACGCGAATCCGCAACAGCCGCCGCTTGCCTTTGAGTTTGAACACAATCACTTGAAACCTTCCACCCGTCTGCACGCGCGCCTCACGTCCAACGTGCATCCATTCAATCTCATTGATATGGATGTGCCGTTCATGAAATCGATTCACAAAGCTGATCGTGTCAGCGGTGATAATCAACCG
>CAZIHJ010000168.1:0-4823 GCA_964538485.1 uncultured Chitinophagales bacterium
TTTGAAATAAATACGTGGCTCGCCTGCGGGAGAGCGCTGTACACCCGACGGGTCGATGACAGTTGATACAAGTGACCGGTTTGCAGTGAGGTGTGTACCGGCAAGCGCTGTGTAGGAGATCGCCGGTCCGGTCAGGTCAAGACCCGTTCCCGCAAACTCATCCGCGCCGACGTCCGGAGAACCGGCACGCGCATTGCCGTCGTAGTCATCGCTGACAACAATGGGCGAACCGACCGGCACACCGCCGCTTTCTGTTTGCGTTGGGGTAACCAAATCCATGTGCAGGTTGTACGGCGTTGTTGCCGCATTGACAAACGGCGGGTTCTCTGCAAACGACGCCGCATCACGCGGACTGACACGTGTCTTGAATGCTGCGATCGTTGAGTCGTGATCGGCAAGTGTTGCACCCTGGCCGTAATGGTACCGGCGCGGGCCAAGTGTCGGATCAACATAGAAGTCGTTGGCATTGGACGATGCCGAATATGATGTAAGGGTTGTGCTTGAGCGACGGTAGGCCGCAACAAAACCCGAGGTCGCACCCGGAGTGGAGAGGTTCACCACAATGTTGTTTCTCAGGTCAACCGTGGTGGCCGTTAAAGCGAAAATACCGGATGTACCAAAACTTGCTCCTGAGCTTGTCGCGTTCAGGCGAATCGTATTGTAATATGCGTTCGCTGCTGTACCACCCGCTATGTTCAGACCAACAACACCCGTTGTGGTATTTGTTGATGCGGGAGCGCGAAGATCGGAGATGAAGTTGTTGTAGATGTGCGTGGTCGTTCCGGTAACAGAAATAATACCGTTTACGACACCACCGGTTGCACCGCACTGTAAGTTATACACGTTGTTCTTGTAGATATGCGCCGGAGCTCCGAGTTCATGGTGAATACCACTCACGAGACCGATGTGCGAAGTAAGGGTATGTACGGTGTTCGTGTGGATTGACTTCACCGCGGCAGCGGTCGTGTTGCTGTAGATACCGCGGAGAATTGTTGAAGTGGAGGTCGTCGTTCCAGCAATTGTCAAACCATAAACGGTATTATTGTTCACGGTTTCAATTGTCGGCGAGCCGAAGTTATAGTAACCATACAGCACCGCAGCTGACGCGCCACTTGTGCTGGGGATGGAATCATTATATATCATGTTGAAGGTGGCCGTAACATTGCCGGTGCCGCCTCTGATACAGTACATCGTGCCGCTTGCGCCGGTCTTTCTGTTGTTGTAGACGTTGTTGTAGCGGAGGTTCTGAGGATTCGTGCCAGTGGAAGCGCACTCGATTCCTGTCCACGTCCCGGTGCCTGGGAAGGTATTGCTGTGAACATTGTTGGAGTCGATTGTGACTGACAGGGGGGTAGTACTGCTATTATATATAGCGCGGAATGTCCCGGTTGTTGCAGTCGAGGTACACCCGGTGACAGTATTCCCCACAATTGATGTTGTTCCCGTCCCACCGTTATTTTCAATTACCTCAAACGCACTTGTTGTTGCCGATGATGCAATCGTGAGTGTATTGTACTTGATCTCTATGGTTGAGAGAAGGCAGGTGGAGATGTAGATACCGCGCGTTGTTGTTGTCGTTCCGGTTCCACCCGTCAAACTATTGTTGTAGATCTTCAGGTTGTTCTGATACACCGCCTCAATCGGGCGCATTGTAGCGGACCCGCCACCGAAATTCGTGATGACGTTCGCCCCACCCACACCGATCTCATTGTTTTGATCGTAGAGTGAATAGGGGCTGATATCTGCAAAACCCCTGACGATAATTGCATTGTATGTATTGGTAATCGAGTTGCTATAGTACTTGTTGTTGCTGCTTGCACCAGCCACCGTGGTGATAGTCAAAGCAGTGGTTGATGTCGGAAGGTGATTATTCTGGTAGATGCCGTAGGTCGCGGTGTTCGTCTTAATCATCGTGATCGTACAGTTTCTAATGGTCACGTTCTGTGCGCCATTGGCCGCGCTGGATTTCACGACAGCGTAACCCCACTCCATCTGTGTTGTGGTAGTCAGGTTGCTTCCGCTCTCTGCAAGGTCGATACCGTCAATAGTAATATAGTCCGTACCTGCGATCTTAATGATACCGTCCGTTGTCGTGCTCGTGCCGACTCCGGCGGTAATCACCGGGTTGGCCTCGGCTGCCGGTGACGCATTCTTGATGGTAATCGGGTTGCCGGAGGTTGAAGTGGAATCCCAGATAATAATATTGGCCGCAGTTTCCGTGTGTCCGGCTGCGACATCGATAATCACGCCGCCTGTGCCAACGCCAAAGGCATTGAGTGTGTCAACCGCGGCTTTGATTGTCGCGTAATCCCCGGGGACAGTCTTGGTGCCGGTGAGCGCTACGTGTACGGTGTAGGAATAGTTGGAGCCGCCGTTGTTATCATATTTCAATGTGTACATGTCGTAATCGAACGACGGGTCGGTCTTGGTTGATGAGAAGACATAATATTGAACGTTTGTGCCACCGGCCTGGACAGGAATCGTGCCCGATCCTGCCGTTCCGACCACCGTTGCGCTTACGACTGCCGATGTTGACCATCCGTTCGTTGTGTAACGGACAAAGAACTTCTCCTGTGCGGACGGCGTGCCAGAGGTAACGAAGTTGACTTTAACGCCATTGAATGCATTCACCAATCCGACCGCAGGTGATTGTGTCACCGTGGAGATGGCGACCGGAACTGCGGAGGTTGCAAGCCACGCTGCGGTGGTGCCGGTGTATCCTGCATCCTTCCAGTTGATAGTATAGTAGTTCCCATCTGCAAGAGTAACAGAGTTATCGGAGCCGGTGTTGAACGTATAGCTCTGCACCGAGTCCACAATCACGGTAACGCCTGCCCACTTGTTGGCGTAGTAGCTTGAGGGGCCGGGGCCGCTGGTAAACAACCAGCCGTATGTGCCTGCTGTTGTGTCTGCGCCTGAAGCGTTAATATAGACGCGTGTCTGGTAGCGGTCTGTTGCAAGTCCGGTTTCAGGCAATACTGTGCCGCTTCCCTGAACGCCTGCAAACACTGCCTTGACCGGTGGATTGGTCCAGCCGTTGAACTGCCCCGGCATATTCAGACCTTCCGGTGCGAAAATTTGGCCGAATGCGCTGGCAGCAATGAGCATGCACAGCGACATTATGGTAGCCAATCGTATCATAGAACCTCCAAGAATGGGAGATGGTGGGATGAATGGAATTTACACTTTGTATTCAGCGTATCGGGAATGAAAAAATGCTCGTCGTGAGAAAAAAATATCACACACAGCGCGTAACATGCGCTGCGGTGATGGAGCCACTAAGAATCTATCGAATCACTATAAGGCGAATGGGGAGTAAGAGTTGTTGCTACAATAGGAGAAGAGGCAGGAGGAACGGACACTCCCTAAACCTCTGAAATAATGTAAGTTGGGGGGGGAAGAGATGCAACTGTGGTGTTTACGGGGTTTCAATCCCCGTACCCTGTGTGAGCACACACCGATCTTGCCGCCACAAGGAATTGGAAATGTTCTGGAAGATGCGTTTTTGCATCGGTTTCAACGCATTGCGCCGGCGACGATATCTTCCTGCTCTTTAGTGTGAACTTTCAACGAGCCCGTGGCCGTGCTTGCGCTTGGTTTCCTGCCGATATACGCAATGGTTTTATCGGACAGAAGAGTACGAAATCGTGGTTCAACAAACGTCCATCCGCCCATGTTCTGCGGTTCTTCCTGTACCCAGGCGATGTCCTTCACGTGAGCATGCTGTTTCAGTATCTGCGAGATCGCGTCCGCGGGGAATGGATAGAACTGCTCTACGCGCGCGATGGCAACGGCGGAGTTTCCGCTCTTCGCGCGTTCGGCAATGAGATCGTAATACACTTTGCCGCTGCAGAAGAGCAGCTTGCGCGCTTGTGCGGGTTGCACGTCGTTGTCTGCTATCACTTCATTGAACGTGCCGGTGGTGAGATCGTTGGGAGAGGAGACGGCCTTCGGGTGTCGCAGCAAACTCTTCGGCGTCATGATCACGAGTGGCTTGCGGCGGTTGTCCCGCATCTGCCGCCTCAGCACATGAAAGTATTGCGCCGGTGTGGAGCAGTTGCACACCTGCATATTGTCCTCGGCGCAGAGTTGCAAAAAACGTTCAAGGCGCGCGCTGGAGTGCTCGGGCCCCTGGCCTTCATAGCCGTGCGGCAACAGGAGGACGAGGTCGCATGGTTCCTGCCACTTTGCCTCGGAGCCGGCAATGAACTGATCGATGATCACCTGCGCGCCGTTGGCGAAGTCGCCAAACTGCGCCTCCCACATCACCAGCGCCAGCGGATCCGCAACACTGTACCCGAATTCAAATCCCAATACTGCTGCTTCGGAAAGCAGACTGTCGAACACGGTAAACGGCGCCTGTCCTTCGCGCACGTGGCTGAGTGGAACATACTCGCGTCCGTCATTGGCGTCGTACAACACAAGATGCCGCTGACTGAATGTGCCGCGTCCGCTGTCCTGTCCGCTCAACCGCACCGGCGTTCCTTCCGCGGCGAGTGACCCGAATGCCAGCGCTTCTGCGAACGCCCAGTCGATACGCGCATCGCCGTGCAGCAACTGCTTCCGCTCATCGAGTATGCGCGACAGTTTCGGATTGAGAGCGAAGCCCTCGGGCACGGTGGTGAGTGCGCGGGTGACTTCGGCAAGGACCTCCATCGGAACGGATGTTCCGTCCGCCGGCAGGGCGGCGTTCAACTCCTCGGCAGTGACGGCAAGCGGCACGTCCGGGATGTAATGCATTTCACGTTTCTGGGATGCTTCAAACGCGCGATCGAACCGCTGGTGCGATTCTTCATTAATCGCCTCAAGCTCTTGTGCGGTGA
>CAZIHJ010000169.1:0-4647 GCA_964538485.1 uncultured Chitinophagales bacterium
TATTGCGGGCACAGTAATCAATTATCTTTTCTATCATTGGTTTTTCTCAATTGTCTTATGTCAGAGTACTCATGATTCTCAAGACGACCAACCTTGGCGAAACGGCTAAAGCCGTTGCCGGGAAATTTGTCTTATGATATCCCCTAGCCTCAAAAGACTGAGTGACAAGCGAACAGAACTCTCCCCCGGTCCCTCTCTTAAAAAGAGAGGGGATGTTCGAGCGCGGATTCTACACGTCCATGCCTTTTCAAGGGAGGGATTTATGGAGAATTCAGGTTTTTCACACAGCCTCTGAAGGCTGGGGTTATTCATCAAGGCAGTCATCTTGAGCACGTTAGTTTTCCACTATGATTTTGCCTTTGACCATCCCCATGCCGCAGGCGAAGGTGATGACGCCTGCCTTCTTCAGCGTCATCTCGATTGTTGTCGTCTTTAGCGATGCAAGCTTGCGGCGAATTGCAGGCTTGTCGAACACCACTTCATCAACGCAGCCCGACTCTTCTTCGCGATAGAAATTGAGTCGCAGCTTGTCTCCTTTTTTCGCGTGAATCACATCGGGCACAAACAATCCATTGACGGTGATGTTGGCTTCGCGGTGAGCGGGTTCCGCAGCACGCTGCTCGTGGTCATGCGTAGCGGCGGCTGTAGACTGCTCCTCGAACGGAAGAAATGGGTGTTGGAGTTGGCTTTCCGATTCGAGCATGAACCCGCCGGAGACGACG
Organism: uncultured Chitinophagales bacterium; assembly: GCA_964538485.1. Classification (GTDB taxonomy): domain Bacteria; phylum Bacteroidota; class Ignavibacteria; order UBA10030; family UBA6906; genus JBJXHC01. Next base: position 723 of record CAZIHJ010000169.1, read on the forward strand.
ATGGATTCGCCTGCACGAAGACCGCTCAATACTTCACATGCAGATTCCGAGTGAACGCCCAACATCACGGTACGCGGCTCAAACTTGTTTGAATCCACTTCGACCCACACCACATCACGCCGTCCGGTTGCAAGAACAGCTGAGGTGGGGATAACGATAGCGTCGTTCACGGGAACCCTGACTTCCGCTTTCACGTACATCTGCGGTTTGAGTTTTCCGACGGGGTTGTTGAACTCCGTTCGCACACGCACCGTCCGCGTTTCGCCGCTCACCACGGGGTCGATGAATGTCACTCTGCCGGTGAATGTTTCGTTCGGATACGATTCGCTTGTTATTTCAACAGACTTTCCGACTTTGATGAAGCGAACATCCTTTTCATAGACGTCGAGATAAATCCACACTTTAGAAAGGTCGACAAGTTGATAGAGCAGCATTCCTTCATCAACATATTGACCTTGCTGCACCTCTTTGCTAATTACCGTTCCTTGAATGGGAGAGGAGAATGTTGCGGTTGTGCGTACCTGTTTCGACCGTTCGACCTCTTCAATTTGCTGGCGCGTGAAACCGAAGTGTATACGCAGCCGGTCGCGGGCTGCCTGCAACAAACCTTGCTGGCTTTCTTCATTTCCGTTCGTGCCGAAGTGCTCGCTGGCGTTCACGGCGAGGATAAGCTCCTGCTCTGCGGAGACAAGGTCGGGACTATAGAGCTCGAAGAGTGGCTGCCCTTTGTGAACGACCTCGCCGGTATAATCCACATAGAGTTTTTCAATCCGGCCCCGGAAGCGCGCTGCGACTTTTGCCTGCAGCGGTTCGGCATATCCCACAACGCCGACAGCATGAATAACTTTCTTCATCGCACCGCGCTCGGCGCGAATGGTTGAGACGTTTGCGATGACACGCTGCGCCTGGGAGAGACTCACTCCCTTGATGAGGGCCAGCTCGGCATCAGACGCATCCTTCTGCGCCGACTTCCGGACGAGCGCCATGCCGCACACAGGGCACGCACCCGGCTTGTCGGAAATGACCGACGGATGCATCGGACAGGTGTAGTATTCTTTCGCCTGCGTTATGACCGGCGTCTTTGTTGAATCGGTGGAGGCGTGCGTGTCACCATTGTTCTGTTTCGAGCACGACGACAGGATTATCAACAGGGTGAACATCATCCAACCGAATAGAAGACCTCTCATTTGCTACACCTCTTTCTCTTTGAATAATGATTGTTGAGCATTCCGTTGTTGTTTCTTGAATGCGCGACCTCGCCAGAGCAGATAGATTGCCGGATAGACCGCAAGCTCCATGATTGCCGACGTGACCACGCCGCCGACCATTGGCGCAGCGATGCGCTTCATTACATCGGAGCCTGTTCCGGCGCTCCACATAATCGGCAACAGACCCATGATGATGGTTGCGACCGTCATGACTTTGGGGCGAATGCGTTTTACTGCGCCATGGTAGATTGCGTCTTTCAGGTCGTCGATATTTCTCATCATTCCTTTCTTCTTCCAGTCCTCGTATGCGATGTCAAGATAGAGCAACATCACGACTCCGGTCTCCGCATCAAGCCCGGCGAGGGCGATAATGCCGACCCAGACCGCGATGCTCATGTTGTAGCCGAGAATCCAGATGAACCAGAACGCTCCAACAAGCGAGAAGGGAACCGCGAGAAATACAATTGCCGTCTTCGTTAGCGATTTCGTGTTGACGTAGATAATCAGGAAGATGATGAAGATGGTCGCAGGAATAACGTAGAGCAGCCGTTCCTGCGCGCGTTGCATGTACTCGTACTGTCCGCTCCAGACGATGCTATAGCCCGCCGGAAGTTTTACGCTTTCCGCAACGGCTTTCTTTGCCATGGCGACATACGTGCCGAGATCGACGTCCTGAATATCAACGTATATCCACGCGTTGGGTCGCGTGTCTTCGGAACGAACAACCATAGGACCATTCCGGAGGTTGAACGATGCAAGCTGCGATAGCGGCACCTGCTGACCTGTGGGCGTTGGGATCAACACTCGATTCATTGCCTCAGGATTGTCGCGAAGCTCGCGCGGATAGCGAAGGTTTACCGGATAGCGCTCGAGTCCTTCGACCGTTGTGGTGATGGTCATTCCGCCAAGCGCAGTCTCGATCACCTTTTGAACGTCTTCGACCGTCAACCCATAGCGAGCGGCTTCTTTACGGTTGATATCCCAATCGGCGTAATTGCCCGTCGCAGCGCGCTCAGCGAAGGCACTGCGCGTACCGGGAACGGTTTTCACAACATCTTCTACCTGTTTCCCGATTTCCTGAAGCGTCTGCAAATTCGCCCCGGCGACTTTGATGCCGACCGGCGTGCGGATGCCTGTACTCAACATGTCGGTGCGTGTTTTGATGGGCATCGTCCACGCGTTCGTCACTCCAGGGAATTTCATCGCCGCGTCCATTTCGTTCACAAGTTTGTCCGGGGTCATTCCGGGGCGCCATTCATCTTCCGGTTTCAACATGATGATAGTCTCCACCATATCGAGACCTGCAGGATCCGTTGCAGATTCCGTGCGACCAATCTTGCCGAACACATGATGAACTTCAGGAAAGGTCGTCAGGATCTTATCCATCTGCTGCAAGAGTTCCTTTCCCTTAGTGATCGAGATTCCGGGGAGAGTCGTGGGCATGTAGAGGAGGTCTCCCTCGTACATCGGCGGCATAAATTCCGAGCCGAGTTGCGAAAATGGAATGACGGTTAAGGCGATCACAACAGCCGCTGCTCCGACAACGATCTTCTTGTACTTCAAGACAATGTTCATCAACGGATGATACATTCGGATGAGGAGCCGATTGACCGGGTTATTCTGTTCGGGTCTAATCTTGCCGCGAATAAGGTATCCCATCAACACCGGAACGATGGTGATTGCGAGAATCGCGGAGGCAGCCATCGAATACGTTTTGGTAAACGCCAGCGGCTTGAAGAGCCGACCTTCCTGCGCTTCAAGGGTGAACACCGGGATGAACGATAGGGTGATGACCAGCAGCGAATAGAAGAGCGACGGTCCGACTTCTTTCGCCGCTTCGGTCACGACTGTCCAATGCGGACGTTTCTCTGCGTCCGGCAATGTCGCTTCATGCTCGATATGTTTGTGAGCGTTCTCGATCATGATAATCGCAGCATCCACCATTGCGCCGATGGCGATGGCAATACCGCTGAGCGACATGATATTGGCGTTTATTCCCTGCAGTCGCATGATGATGAAGGCAATCAGGATGGCGACAGGAAGTGTGAAGATTGCGACGAACGCACTTCGGAAATGGAGCAAGAATAGAATGCTGACGAGAGCAACGATGATACTTTCTTCGACCAGCTTTTCCTTTAGCGTTTCGATTGCACGCTCGATTAAACCGGAGCGGTCGTACGCGGTTGTGATTTTCACGTCCTCGGGTAAACCGGCTCGCGCTTCTTCCAGCTTCGCTTTCACGTTCTTGATGACTTCGAGCGCATTTTGTCCGTATCGCATGATGACGATGCCGCCAACGGTTTCGCCCTCACCGTTCGCCTCGGCAAGTCCGCGGCGCATCTCCGGCCCAATTGTCACGTGAGCGACATCACGCACATAGACCGGCGTACCAGTTGCCTTGTTGACCATGACCGGAATGTTCTTGATGTCGTCAAGCGATGTGATGTACCCGCGACCGCGCACCATGAATTCCTTCTCACCCATTTCGATGACCTCGCCGCCGACATCATTGTTGCTCTTCTTGATCGCCATTTCGATTTCTGAAATGGAGAGGTTGAATGCGAGGATCTTTGCCGGATCGACAGTGACCTGATACTGCTTGACATATCCACCCAGCGTTGCAACTTCTGCGACACCATCCACCGAGGCGAGTTGGTACTTCAGGTACCAGTCCTGAATTGACCGAAGCTGACTCAGGTCTCGTTTATCAGAACTCA
>CAZIHJ010000170.1:0-4626 GCA_964538485.1 uncultured Chitinophagales bacterium
GCTGTCGTTGAGCATTGTTTCCCAGACTTTTTGTGCGGGGGCTTCGATGTTGATGGTAAACCTCAGTTTGTCCATTCTGTCCTCATTGATGATTTGTGTGCCGTGATGAGTCTCCAGCCATCACGTTCATTGCCGGCTACTCAATCGTGCGAATTCGTATGTTCAGGTGTGTGGAACGGGTTTTCCCTGCTTCGCCTTACGCCGGCGCTCGCTTTCTGCCACCATCGCTGACAAATCCGCAGCGGGTCGTATCTCAAACGGACCGGCCTTCACACCAGGATGTTTCGACATGATCTGGATCGCGTGGTTCAAATCCTGCGCTTCCAGGATCAGAATCCCTCCCAATTGTTCCTTCGTCTCAGCAAAGGGACCGTCGGTAATGGAGACTTTGCCGTTTTTGTAGCGGAGCGTGGTGGCATTGCGCGCATTATCGAGTGCTTCGCCCCCGGCAAAGTTGCCATTCTTACGAAGCACATCGTCGTAGGAGAAGCATTCATCCATCATTGCGTTCCTTTCAGCTTCGGGGGCCGTTTCCCATGCGGTTTGGTCGATGTAACCAAGGCAAATGTATTTCATGGCTGTCCGTTCGTTTGTTTATTGTCGTTGTTTTTCCAGTAGGGACTTCACGGTCGGGCTGTCGGCTGCTTTCTGCGCATCTGCCGGGAAGTCCGCTATCTCGAAGATCTCGCGAACCTCGATGACGTCACCTTCCTCAGCCGGTACACGCCGCGCCCATTCCACCGCCTCTTCCTTTGACTTCACATTGATGATCCAGAATCCTCCAAGTACTTCCTTTGATTCGGTGAACGGGCCGTCGGTTACGCGTGGCTTCCCCTGTGGAAAGGCAACGCGCGCCCCTCTGGCAATCGGGTGAAGTCCATCAAGGGCAACGAGTGCACCAGTCTTTGCGAGCTCCTCGTTGTACTTCATCATCTTCGCTATGGCATCCGCGGGCGGTGCAAAGCCTTCACCAGCCCTCTGGTCGGCGGGTGTTCCCGGCTGATAGACTTTCGGAATCATCAGCATCATGAATCGCATGAATACCTCCTTTGTGAAATTTGAGTCCAACTATTGGCTTGCATCAGATAGTCGAAAGAAGGAGTGTGAAATCGACATCATTATTGAGCACTTACTGGTTCGGGACTGCTTTTTCATATCTTCCATCCTCCCGCAATCCTTCCTCAATGGGTCGCACTTCAATGCTGCCAAACCGGGCCGACGGCCATTTCGATGCCACCTGGATTGCTTCATTCAGATCTCTCGCATTAATCAGGACGAACCCGCCCAATGTCTCCTTTGTTTCCGCGAACGGGCCGTCGGTGATTGAGACATGGCCTCCCCGGACCCGTACGGTGGCTGCTGTGCGGACGCTCTGGAGCGGCTCGGCAGTAATCAGGTAACCGCGGTCTCGAAGCTCTCCAACATAGTCCAGAGTCTCGCGCCTCAGAACATCCCACTCGTTTTTGGAGAGAGCGTTCAGAGAGCTTTCCTGTTCGTAGGCAAGGCAAATGTATTTCATTTGGGTCGTCCGTTGTATATGATATCCAGCAGCAGACTCTTCTGTCCGCCACCTGTTTGGCGACTGTCAACTGGTTAGCCGTGTTGCGCCTCAACCTGCGCTCGAAGGCGTTCTTCTTGTGCGCGTAGCTCGGGAGTGAACTCAGCACCGAAATCCTCCGCCTCGAATACCTGGCGTATCTCAACCTCGGTCTGGTCAAAGGGGGCACGTTTGAGCCATTCGATCGCCTCGTCCTTCGATTTCACTCTCCACAGCCAGAAGCCAGCAACCAACTCCTTGGATTCAGTGAAAGGCCCATCGGTGACGGTACGCTTCGTTCCATCAAACCTGACCCGCACACCCTTAGAGGTTGGATGAAGTCCTTCCCCCGCCAGCATGACGCCGGCTTTCACCAGCTCTTCATTGAAGTTCCCCATTTCAGCAAGAAGCTTCTCATTGGGGAGTACGCCCGCTTCTGAGTTCTTGTCGGCTTTGACTATGACCATGAATCGCATTGTGGCATCTCCTTATGGATTTGTTGTAGGTCGGATCGCCGATCCGACCTGTTGTTCTTTGGGGTTATGGGACAGCAATCCGTCTCACATCATATAGTCGTTTGGCGGGTTCTGAAATCGACAGCGGAAACCAGTGTTCAGAGATTAATCCAATTGCCTCCGTTCACCGCTGGTGCTAACAAGCTCCCTGACAGGCCTCACCTCGATGCACCCGACCCGGGCCGGCGGGATGTTTGAGGCAATCTGAATGGCATCGTCGAGGTCTTTGGCATCGATCAGGTAAAAACCTGCCAACTGTTCCTTTGTCTCGGCAAACGGACCATCGGTGATGGAGACCCTGCCATCCCGGACACGCACCGTGGTTGCAGTGTGTACGGGCAGGAGCGCCTCCGAGGCAATGCACTTGCCGCTCTTCCGCATAGCGGCGTCATATTGCATGCACTCGTCGTCAGTCATGGTGGCGAGCTTTTTTTCTTCGCTGTAAACAAGACAAAGGTATTTCATGAGGGACTCCTCTCTTTGGTGTTTTCACCGTCGCTCATTAACCAGACGGAGAGTGGTATCAGCCCAACTCGCGCAACCTTCGCTCTAAAAATCTCCGCTCCGGCTCCTGGCGAACCAATGCGATGGCTCGTTGGTAGGAGGCTCTCGCTTCGTCCGCCCTTCCAATCCGCCTGCACATGTCTGCCCGGGCTGAGTGTGCAAGGTGGTAGTCTGCAAGCTCACCGCGTGCAAGTATCGCGTCGATGAGTGCAAGCCCGGCTTCCGGGCCATCGCGCATTGCCAGTGCCGCCGCGCGGTTCAGTTCCACCACGGGCGACGGCGTCATCTGCATCAATACGTCATACAACCCGACAATCTCCGTCCAGTCAGTATGGCCGGAGTCGCGTGCATCGGCATGCACTGCTGCTATTGCGGCCTGCAGTGTGTATGTTCCAAACCCTTGTGCGGCAAGTGCCCGCTGGACGAGTGTCGTTCCCTCGGCAATCATGTTGGCGTTCCAGAGCGAGCGATCCTGTTCTTGCAGCAAGATCAAATCACCCGACGGCGATGTGCGGGCGGCTCTTCGCGATTCCTGTAACAGCATCAGCGCGAGGAGCCCGATAACCTCCGGCTCCGGTAATAATTCCATCAGCAGCCGACCCAGGCGGATTGCCTCGCCCGAAAGGTCAGACCGTGTCAGGGTTGTGCCTGACGATGCAGAGTATCCCTCGTTGAACACGAGGTAAACCACATGCAGTACGGTATCCAGCCTGTTGGGCAGGTCGGCTTGCGAAGGTATCTGATAGGGAATGCGCGCATCACGGATCTTTGCTTTTGCACGGACAATGCGCTGCGCCAATGTGGATGCCGGTGTGAGGAATGCCCGCGCAATCTCTTCGGTTGTAAGTCCGCATACTTCGCGCAGCGTCAGGGCAATCTGCGCATCCGGCGAAAGGGCAGGGTGGCAGCAGGTGAAGATCAATCGTAGCTCGTCGTCCTCGACGCTCTTATCGGCTTGCACTGCAGGGTCTTCGGTGTCGGAGATGAGTTGCTCAACAAGTCCCGACTGTGATTCATCAAATCTGGCTCTGCGTCGCATAGTGTCGATCGCCTTGAAGCGACCTGCCGACACGAGCCACGCACGAGGATTGGCAGGTACGCCATCACGCTGCCATTGTTCCATTGCGGACGCGAAGGCATCGTGCAGCGCTTCCTCCGCAAGCTCAAAGTCCCCGAGCAGCCTGATGAGCGTGGCGAGGATGCGGCGCGAATGAGCACGGTAGACGGCGTCAATGGTTGTGCTGACAGATTCGGTAGAGCCAGTCATGGTAATCGTTTGTGTTCATCTCCTACGGAGTTGTGACGTTGTTTATTGAATCGGGTTCCACAAACGTTCGACCCCCACGGGTCGTTACCCTTGCTACGCGCAAGCACTCCTGCGACGGCGTCCATCTGAGATGGGTGACGAATGCGCCGGTAACGAACACGATGGTTTTGGACGTGATGTTTTTCATGTGGGCATTCCTTGCTTAATGATGATCGTCAAGAGAAGTGCTAAAGGAAAAATCGGTGAGGGATTTCGAGCATAGCCGGACAGATGTTCTTCAACCCGACAGCAAGAAAATAGTGTAACCCCGCAAGAGAATCAACTCCAAAATCTGAGTGATAGTGTCCTAAGTTTGGAAATCTGCTCGCGTCAGGCCGTTCGGAGTCGACGCGTCTCGCCGCGGCGGAGGACTGAGATACGATGTTCATGGTTCGACTTCGCTCACCATGACAATTTTGCAAACCAATGCGGTATCCTTTGACCTGCCAATTTTGAGGTCCGCTTTTCGACGAGGAATCTGATGAAAAGGAGGATTCTGTGGTCGTTTCCGTGGGCGATGGTGCTCGGATTCCATGTGGACGACCGCGGACGGTCGTCCTACTCTCCGTGTCTTTGTCCGGTCGGGCTTGCATCTCACACCCAAATCTCTAAATTAAAACCATGAACTTAACGTCATTCACCGGTCGTTTTTATTTTTACTTTTATCCCAACTCTCCGTGTCGGGAATGACCGCGTATTGACTGAATAGAAACCAGCAAACACCAAGTCCCGACCGCAAGTCGGGATTTTTCATTTTATGGCCC
>CAZIHJ010000171.1:0-4604 GCA_964538485.1 uncultured Chitinophagales bacterium
CCTGCAGAGATTCGCCGGCTCATCGGCAAGATCGAAGAACGAAAAGACGTTGAAGTGTTGGAAGTACCCTTCAAAGCCGGGGAAGCAGTGAAGGTCACGGACGGACCATTTAATAACTTCAGCGGCTTTGTTCAGGAAGTGAACGAAGAGAAAATGAAACTCAAGGTGATGGTGTCGATTTTCGGACGCAAGACACCCGTTGAGCTGGATTTTAGTCAAGTGGAAGCGGAAAAGTAATTGTAGAACGTGAACGCAAACAGTAAGAGAGAGTTATGAAGAAAGTCGTTGGCTTTATCAAATTGCAGATCCCGGCCGGTGCAGCGAACCCGGCACCTCCTGTTGGACCCGCCCTCGGACAAAAGGGTGTGAATATCATGGAGTTCTGCAAGCAGTTCAATGCGCGTACCCAGGCGCAAGCCGGACTCATCATTCCAGTGGTCATCACAGTATTCTCGGACAAGTCTTTCACGTTTATCACCAAGACGCCCCCTGCTGCTGTGTTAATTGCGCGGGCCGCAAAGCTCGAAAAGGGTTCTGCCGAACCAAACCGTAACAAGGTTGGCAAAGTGACGAAGAAACAAGTTCGCGACATCGCCGAGATGAAAATGCCCGACCTGAATGCCGCCGATGTTGAAGCGGCGATGAGCATGATCGCTGGAACCGCCCGCAGCATGGGAATTACCGTAGAAGACTGATTTATTCACCGTGGGAGTGGTATCCGGTACCACGTCCGCACCACGAAAGGACTCACCACATGAAAACAAGCAAGCGCTTAAAAGCGACACGAGCAAAGTTCGATATTGAAAAATTCCATACCATCGACGAAGCCGTTGCCAAAGTGAAGGAATACTCGACCACCAAGTTTGTGGAATCGGTTGACATTGCTGTACGGTTGGGAGTCGATCCCAAGAAGGCAGACCAGGCCATTCGCGGTACCGTGGCACTTCCGCATGGCATTGGCAGAGAGGTTCGCGTGCTTGTGCTGGCAAAGCCACCCAAGGATGAGGAAGCCAAGGCAGCCGGAGCAGAACATGCAGGACTTGCAGATTACATTGCAAAGATCCAGGGCGGTTGGGCAGATATCGACGTGATCATTGCAACGCCTGATGTTATGGGTGAAGTAGGAAAGCTCGGCAAGGTGCTTGGACCACGTGGACTGATGCCAAATCCGAAGAGCGGAACAGTTACCCCGGATGTGGCAAAAGCTGTGAAGGAAGTAAAGGCGGGAAAGATTGAATTCCGTGTTGACAAGGCAGGGATCCTTCATGCGACTGTCGGCAAAGCCAATTTTGAAGCAAAGCAACTCTCTGAGAATATCCATGCATTCCTGAATACTGTCGTGCGGCTACGGCCGGCGACGGCAAAGGGAACCTACATCAAGAGTATCGGATTATCCAGCACAATGGGCCCGGGTGTCAAGGTCGATCGCGGGCAAGTTGCTGCGCACTAAAAAGTTTACGCACTCACAAACACAAATCATGTTTTGTCTATTGCCTGGTCCTCCTCTGGTGGAACCAGGGCTTCTCTCTAGACTCAACCCGTAATACCTACTTCAATGTAGGGGAGTATTATGAAACGTTCAGAAAAAGAAGAAATCGTTGCAGCTGTCTCGGAGAAGGTGGGCCGGGCGCACGGGATGTTCTTTACCGACTTCAATGGTCTGACTGTTGAACAAGCGACTGAACTTCGTCGCGAGTTTCGCAAAGTTGGCGTGGACTACAAGGTCGTCAAGAACACACTCGTTCGCAAGGCGCTTGAAAACGCCACCGGATACGACAAGATGCTCGACAAGCTTGTCGGTCCGACCGGTGTAGCATTTGCCTACGATGATCCGGTTGCACCAGCCAAGGTCATACAGAAGTTCGCAGAGAAGCATAGTAAGCTCTCTCTGAAGGCCTGTGTGCTCGATAAGCAGGTCTATGACGGATCAAAGTTAAGCGAGTTGGCAAAGCTTCCGACGCGCAAGGAGTTGATGGCAAGTATTCTGGGAAGTGTGCAATCTCCGTTAGCCGGAGTACCTTCAGTCATCAATGCTGTGTTGCGCGATCTTGTGAGTGTCGTTGGCGAGATTGAAAAAAAGAAAGCAGCCTGACGGCTGCCACGCTGTTCGTCAGTGTGGAACTCGATATTGTTCATATATACGCTAAGGAGAATACAATATGTCAGCAGTAGTTGAAATTGTTGAGAAAATTGAGAAGCTCACGCTTCTCGAAGCAGTCGAGCTCAAGAAGGCTTTGGAAGACAAGTTTGGTGTTACCGCTTCCGCGCCGATGATGATGGGTGGCATGATGCCCGCAGGTGGCGGTGCAGCACCCGCGGCGGCTGAGGAAAAAACCGAGTTTACGGTTGTCTTGAAAGAAGCCGGAGCCCAGAAGATCAATGTGATCAAGGTTGTCCGTGCGGCAACCGGTCTCGGTCTGAAGGAAGCAAAAGACCTCGTCGACGGTGCACCGAAACCCGTCAAGGAAGGTATCTCCAAGGATGATGCTGAAAAGCTCAAGAAAGAACTTGAAGAAGCTGGCGGCAAGGTCGAACTCAAGTAGTTTCTTCGTGGCGTTGGGTAACGTTCTTCGAACAAAGTAAAAGTCCAGACAATGAAAAAAAGACAAGCCGGTAATTCAAGGGGACAGACTCCAATTATCGGCTTGCTGTTTCATTGTGCACAGAAGTAAAATGTTCGTGCTGATCGGACGGTAGGTGCTCTCTCAAAAGGCATACCGAGGATTGACAATCGCTCGACTAGAATATTACAGGCGACGTACATCAGCACATCAAACAATGCTCTCACTGACATCCACAAAATGTCGGAGTGGTAAGCATTGCTTTTTCATTTCTGCAAGAGATTGCGGAACAGTGACGGAATTGTAGTTACAACCAGTTAAGGTAAGGAGTGGGGCTCTTGAAGAACCAATCCAATAAACGTATCAGTTTCGGGAAGATTCCCGAAATTATTGACGCACCGGATTTATTGAACATCCAGCTCGAATCGTGGGAGAGTTTCCTGCAGGCCGATATTTCCACGACACGGCGTAAGAACAGAGGCCTCCAGGCAGTGTTCAAAATGAACTTCCCGATCACTGATGCGCGGGAGAACTTCCTGTTGGAATTTGTGGAATACTACGTTGAGAAACCAAAGTATTCGGTGCCGGAGTGCGAGGAGCGTGGACTCACGTATGCCGTGCCTTTGAAAGCCAAGTTGCGGCTTTCACAAAAAGCAGAGGACGGGAAGAGCTTCATCAACACAATTGAACAGGATGTTTATCTCGGCAACCTGCCAACGATGACACATCGTGGCACGTTCATTATCAACGGTGCCGAGCGCGTTGTTGTGAGTCAGCTCCATCGTTCACCCGGTGTGTTCTTCAGCGAGTCCATCCATCCCAATGGAACACCGATTTTCTCCGCCCGCATCATTCCCTTCCGCGGCTCATGGGTCGAGTTCTCAACGGACATCAACAATATCATGTATGCGTATATCGACCGGAAGAAAAAATTCCCGGTGACAACGTTGCTGCGGGCGTTGGGGTATTCCTCCGACGATGAGATTCTGGAATTGTTCGGCCTTGTGGAAGAAATCGATGTCAACAAGGTTGATATGAAGGATTATGAAGGCCGCGTCATCTGCAGTGATGTCGTTGATAAAAAGACCGGTGAGATTTTCATAAGCAAGGACGCGACACTCACGGAAGACCACCTCAAGAGACTCAAGAAATCAACGATCAAGAAGCTCCGGCTCTTGAAAATGCAGGGCAATGAGACTTCTGTTATTGCCAATACCATTTCCAAAGATGCGTCGCGTTCCGAAGAGGATGCTCTGGGAGCAATCTACCGCCAACTGCGATCAGGTGATGCTCCGGATCTGGATACAGCAAAGACATTGATTGACCGACTTTTCTTTAATGAGAAGCGATACGACCTTGGTGACGTCGGGCGATACCGTATCAACGGCAAGCTCAACCTCGATATCCCGGTCACAACCACGACCCTGACAAAGCAGGATATCGTCGCCATCATCAACTACCTCATTGAGCTCCAGCAAGGCAAACGTGCTGTGGATGATATTGATCATCTCGGCAACCGTCGCGTGCGCACAGTCGGTGAACAGATTGCCCAGCAGTTCAATATCGGATTGGCGAGGATGGCCAGGACGATTCGCGAACGTATGAATATCCGCGACAACGAGAACATGACTCCGCAGGATCTGGTGAACGCACGTACCATCAGCAGCGTCATTAACGCATTCTTTGGTACGAATCCACTCTCGCAGTTCATGGATCAGACCAATCCACTTGCAGAGTTGACCAACAAGCGCCGTATGTCGGCCCTCGGACCGGGAGGCCTTACACGTGAGCGCGCGGGTTTTGAAGTGCGTGACGTACACTACACACACTATGGGCGTCTCTGCCCGATCGAGACGCCAGAAGGTCCGAACATTGGTTTGATTTCTTCGTTGTGCATTCACGCGCGTGTGAATGAGTTCGGGTTTATTGAAACGCCGTACCGGAAAGTGAAGAACGGTCGGGTGCTTGATGAGATTGAATTTCTGACTGCTGAACAGGAAGACAACTATACAATCGCCCAGGCAAACGCACCTATCGATAACA
>CAZIHJ010000172.1:0-4583 GCA_964538485.1 uncultured Chitinophagales bacterium
TCGTACGTCAGGATGCTGCAAAGCGATCTGCACGAACCGACGGATGCAAAGCTGAAGTCGTATCTCTTCACCACGGCGACAAACCTCGTTCGTGATCACTGGCGGCGGGCAAAGAAGTCGGCGCGATGGGAAAGCGAAGGAACCGGTGATGTCTCAGTCACGCACCATGAACAGCAGGCGGATCTCCGTTACGATCTCGGTGAAGCGCTGGAAGGATGTTCTCCACAACAACGATCACTCCTCTGGCTTGTGTACGTTGAGGGCTACGAGCACAAGGAGATTGCGGGAATGCTGAAGCTCCAGGAGAAGAGCGTCAAGGTGTTGCTGTTCCGTGCAAGACAAAAACTGAAGGAAGCACTTGCGGCACAAGAGAGGCACTAAAGGAAGCAAATTTACGTCAGGGTGAGCGTAGTCGAACCCTGAAATAGGAAACACTTTCACACCTCGACTTCGCTCGGTGTGACATAGAAGCTTTTTTACATTGCAAGGAATGGAAAGCGCCGATGAATCACCAGACATGCATAAACGAATCAGCCGTTGTTGCCGCAGTGAAAGGCGAGCAATGGACGGATGATCTGCGTGCTCACGCTGCATCCTGTCCGATGTGTACGGAAACCGTGACAGTAACATCTGCGCTGCAGCGGCTTGCATTGAAGACAGCGGGTGAAGCGCCTGCTTCGTATCGCATACTCTGGCTGAGGGCGCAGTTTGTACGCAAGCAGGAAAACCTCTCGAAGCTCGATCGCTTTATGTTGGTGGGCTCGTTTGCGGTTCTGCTGGTGGGACTTCTTGGCATCGCGTTGTGGAAGTGGCCCGTTGTGCAGTCCTGGCTAACGAACGGTTCGGTCAGCACCGAGTCCAATCTGCCGCTCTACGTAGCCGCCGCATGTGCTGCGCTGGTGTGGTTCCTAACTGAGGAGGTGTTTGTTCAGGATAAATGAGTTTGTAGAGTCCATAGAGTTTATGGAGTCAGTAGAGTTGGCGAATACATAGGAAAATAGATTGTGGATTGTAGATTCGGTATTCTCGACTCCTACATTTCCATCTCACTCTCAGCTACTTAGTTAGTACCATCCTGCGCGTCTGCACCAATCCCCCCGCTGTCAACCGGTACAGATACACTCCTGATGCAAGCGACGACCCATCAAACGAAACGGTGTGTTCGCCCGCATCTTGCATTCCTTCAACCAGTGTTACGACTTTTCTTCCAAGAACATCATAGACGGATAGCTCTATCGACTGTCGACTATCGACTTCATAGACTATTTCTGTCTTTGGATTGAACGGATTTGGATAGTTCTGTTCGAGCGCAAATGATACCGGATGACTCACCGGTTCATCAACATCCGTCAGTAACGCCGTGCTTCTATAGACCCGATAGCCGCCGGTAAACATGCGTCCAGTCGGAGAAATGACAATCGAACTCAATCGCTCGAAGGTTGCCAGCCCGGTATTGAATTCCGTCCACGTCACTCCGCCATTCGTCGAGCGTGAAGCGCCATCGTCGCTCGTACCGTACAGGTCGCCGTTGCCCGCTGCAATCAGTGCGCTGAAATACGGATCATTGGCCTCAAGCCGCTGCCATGACTCGCCGCGGTTTGTCGAACGATACATCCCATCAAACGACGAGGAGTAAATCGTCTGGATATAAATATCCTGGTTGGGTGCGACGGTCATTACACGGACATGTTTACCGAGAAGTCCGGTGTTGTTCTGTGTCCATGAAAGTCCGAAGTCCGTTGACTTGTAAAAACCGTCAATCGATCCTGCATAGACTTCATTGTTATCACCAAAAGCAAAGCATCCGGTCGCAAAGCCCCCGCTTGAATTCGGCAGTGCAACACCAGTCCACGTATCGCCACCGTCACTTGAACGATGCACTTTGCCGTTGCCGCTGTACGTCAATCCGGCAAAGATATACCCCTGTGGATGCACAGCCAGTCCGTTGCATCCTTCGTCCACAAGGTTATCAGACCAGCTCCCTCCGTTGTTTGTGGATCGGTGAACGCCAAGCGCAAAATCACCAGCGAATATCGTCCCCGATGGCGCTATCTGAAGCGACTGCACAAACCCGTTCAGTATGTATCTGCCACGTTGTGTCCATGTAAAGCCGTCATCGGTGGATGAGTACAACATCGAATCACCAATGGCAAAGACTTCGCCGTTCGCGTTCACCGCAAGCCGGTAGGAATATCGTTGCGGAAGACTCGTCGCCTCCCAATCGGATGAGGCATGTGCCGAAACACATACGAGAACAAGCAAGGAACACAAGATGAATCGGGGTGTTGTCATATAAACTCCTCGGAGAAAGGGAAACGGGCTCTTCACTCTCAACAGACAGCAAGTCCGGAAGATTGCCAAAAGAAAAGCAAATTAGTAATGAGCAACAAGGAATAATCAATCAGGACTAGCCACACAACTCTAACTCGGAACTCAGTTCAAACTCCGCTTCACAAACTCCAGCTTTCCGGTTAGGAACACCTGCTCCGAGCGCACCTGCGTCAACTCAAGCGCTTTGCGATAGCTCTTCGCCGCTTCCTCAAAATTCCGGACTGCGGTGTACAACTCGCCGAGTACAGCATGTAGGAGATAATACGAGTCAAGATGCTTATGAAGCTTGATTTCCTCGACGGCACGGATGCCCGCTTCCGGTCCCTCGACTTTGGAAAGTGCAATGGCGCGGTTCAGGGAGACGACGGGCGAATCGTTAATGCACACGAGCATGTCGTACAAGGTGAGAATGCGCGACCAGTTTGTTGCTTCGTAGCTCTCTGCCAGACAGTGGCATGCTGCAATCCCAGCTTCGAGATGATACTGTGATATCTCCTCGCCTTCAGCGGAGAGGTCCAGCTCTTGCAGACCCGCGGCGATGAGCGATTTGTCCCAGGACTTTCGATCCTGATCTTTGAGCAAAAGGAGATTACCGAGATGGTCCAATCGCGCGTTGAATCGGGAACCATGCAGAAGCATCAACGCGAGCAGTGCATGGGTTGGGCCGACATTTCCGGCATTGTGTTGCGCAAGCAAGCGGGTCAACCGTATCGCCTCGTCACACAAATCCTTCCGAATAAGCTCTTCACCCGCTGATGCATTGTAGCCTTCGTTGAAGAGCAGGTAAAGCGTTTGTTGCACCGCTTCAAGGCGGACTCCGAGATCATGCCCGGATGGAATCTCGAACTCCGCCCGATGTTCGCGCAACTTCTGCTTCGCGCGCACGAGTCGCTTGTGAATCGTTTCCTCGGTCACGAGAAACGCCCGCGCAATCTCACCGGTACCAAAGCCGCAGAGCGTCTTCAACGTGAGTGCAATCTGCGATTCACGGCCAAGTGCAGGATGACAGCATGCGAACATCATCCGCAATTGGTCATCTTCAATCTCACGCTCCAGAAAAAGCTCCGCTTCATCCGGATGCTCCATCTCCTCTGCAATCGCACCTTCCTTCGCCGTGATGTTCTGTTCACGCCGCAGAATATCCAACGCATGGTTTCTCGCAACTTGCATAATCCATGCAGGCGGATTGTCCGGCACACCGCTGTATGGCCATTGCTGCAGAGCTTTCATCAACGCCTCCTGCACAACGTCCTCAGCCAGATCAAGCCGATCAATACCGAACACCCGCGTGAGCATGGAAACAATGCGACCGGCCTCGCGGCGGAAGAGATGATCGACAACCTGAGGTGTACGATCCGCGGTTGTCATCACTTCCTGGAACTCTTTTCAAGCCAATCCAGAACGGCCACCCAGGCCTTGTCGAAGTAATCGTACACCTTGTTCCAGTCCCCGCCATCCAACCAGCCGAGATGACTGATCGTCACCTTGGTTCGGTTGGCATTGACGGGTTCAAGCTTCACGACAACCCAGGTATGATGATCGCCACTCCGGATGTCGGAAAACTGTGGCGGAGCGTTCCAACTGAACGAGAACATTTCCTTGGGAAGATAGCTGATCACTTTGCATCCCTCGGAACCTCTGATCCCGGGCGGTTGATCCATACTGAAATAGATCTCAAATGGTCCACCGACCCGAAGCTCCATCCTGTTATCCTCACCGAAGAATGTCCGCAGTCCTTCGTGAGTCGTCCACTTCCACCAAATCATGTCAAGCGGTGCATCGACAATTCTGGATTTAACGATGACCTTGTCGTTCACTTGTTGCATGGTTTCAGCGGATTGTACGGGGTGATAAGAATTCATTATTATGAGAGTCAATGCAAGAATCTTTTTCATGAATGTTCTCTGAATGGTGACGGAAAATCAAAACTTCATCACTTCACGCACCTGAATCTTGCCTCCGATACCGAAGTCCGGATAGTCTTTGCACAATTCCACGGCTTCATCCATGGTTGCTGCATTCAGGACAAAATAGCCGCCGACTTCTTCCTTCGACTCGGCATATGGACCGTCGACATGGATCTTGCCGCTTTTCTGCGAGAGCACCTTGCCGCCCGGTAACAGTGCCTCACCGGAATCATACTTCCCCTGGCTGCGCAGCTTCTCGATCCATGCGAACCACTTGTCCATTTGTTTCTGTGTTTCCTCGGGCGAGAGTTTCTCGTAGGAACCGCCAAGAAAGATGAGCATATA
>CAZIHJ010000173.1:0-4555 GCA_964538485.1 uncultured Chitinophagales bacterium
CAACGAACGACGGTCAATCCTGGTCGATCAGTAACACTGGTATTGGCAACTATTATATCTCCGGCCTGGCAACGGCACCGAATGGAAGTGTGTTTGCAGTAGTCGGCTCGGGTCTGGAAAGATCGACCAACGAAGGAGTAAGCTGGGAATTTGTGCTGGTGTCTTCGAGTGAGTTTCGCTGCCTTGCCATCTCAAAAGCTGTACAATCGTCCGGTATGATCTTCGCCGGATCGACGAATGGCGTCACGCGCTCGACGGATAATGGTGGCACGTGGTCGTCATTCCAGATGTTCAACGTCGCTCCAATCCGGGCCCTTGCAGTAGGACCAACCGGAATCGTATATGCCGCTTCTACTTCCTATGGTGTCTACAGATCGACAGACAATGGCCTCAGCTGGGAGCAGACAACCCTGGCTCTTGGAACATCGGTTTCCATCGCGACAAACTCTGTGGGCGATGTATTTGCTGCCATGGATTCAAGCATCTACCGCACGCTGGACAGCGGATCATCTTGGCAACAAGTCGTCATCGCAAGCGCCGATGTGAAGTCGGTTACCGTCGCACCCAATGGGCATATTTTTGCCGCACTCAACCCTGCGGGCGCGTATCGGTCCACCACCAACGGGACAATTTGGGATTCCATAAATACTGGGCTGACAAACAGGTACGGTGTGCTGCTCGGTACCAGTCCTTCCGGATATGTTTTCGTTGTCGCGGGTGCCCAAATGTTTAAAAGCGCTGGACCTCTCACCGCGATACAACTACCCGCTCCATCTCTGCCTGCCTCAATGCATCTGAATCAGAATTATCCCAATCCCTTCAACCCGTCAACGACGATCGAGTTCAATGTTCCCAATACAGGCGAGGTGACATTGACGGTCTTCAATATTCTCGGTGAACAGGTGGCTACGCTTCTCGAACAGGACTTGAACCCCGGCACCTACCGCGCAGACTTTGGAGGCGCTCACCTTTCATCAGGCACGTACATCTATCGTCTCAGCAGCAACGGCTACACCGAAACGCGCAAGATGGTATTGATGAAGTAAGGATAAAAAAATAGTATGAAAAGAGGCCCAAGATGAACCGGGCCGCTTTTTTTTGGGGAAGCCATCAGATCGCGTCGTTGGCTTTCATCCCCCCGAATTGGTATATTCATTCAATGTCATCTGTTCATACAATATCAATTTGTTCTCTCTTCCTGTACATCGGACTGCTCTTATGGTGCGGCGACGTGGAGTGTCTTTCCGGAGAGAGCGACGAACTCTGCTCATCAGTCTTATGCGCTCTTTTGTCTTCTCATGAAGGCGCTTCAGGTGAATCTGGCACCGCTGATAATCAAGAGTGCGCATGTGCTTGCCAGGTGCTCACTCTTGCGACAACGAGAACGGTTTTCGAATTTCACCCTCCATTGTCAGGCAGTATTGAACCTAGAGAATCTTCTGCACCATCGCATTCTCCTCATCCCATCTATCATCCCCCTCGGGCGTCTTGAACGCGCCACCGCTCTTTCTGTAAGAGCGATCTTCATTTTTCCAGTTCAATAATTCTCCAATATTAAAACGGAGGTATGGCGTGCGTTTGCACCAACCACTCTCGTGGATCGTATTGCTGTTACTACCCGCAATGACCACGGCACAAGAACGCCTCTCGCTTGATCAAGCGATTAATGAGGCGTTAAAGAACAACCCCGATATCATTGCGACACGCTATGAAATAGAAGCAGCGGAAGGACGGATTGCGCAGGCGGGGAGAATACCCAACCCCGAGATCGAATTCAGTTGGGGAGAAATGCCCTCCCTGTTCAAATTCGGTGAAGCAGATGAGCGGGATATTGGCATTGTTCAGTCCATCGAGTTTCCAACAAAACGTGGCCATCGCATTGATGTGGCATCGCTTGAGAAACGGTTGGTTGAACTGAAACTTGAAAGGATAAGGGTTCTCGTTGCCTCGTCAACGAAAAAGGCCTACATCGACCTGCTGTTGAGTAAGGCAAATCTCGAAAGCCTTCGGGCACAACGCTTGCTTCTCGGAGACTTTCTTGAAGTGGCAAACTCACGACTCCGAACCGGTGCCGGAACCTACCTCGATGTCATTCGTGCCAAAGTGGAGATGACTCGTGTTGGGAACGAACTTGTCGAAGCTGAACGACAGATATTTCACGCTCGTTCAGAACTGAATTTGCTGATTGGACGCGAAGGTACGGTGAGCATTGAACCCAGCGATTCACTCAATGCGCACTATGTCCATCCCGATACGAGTATTCAAAATCTTACAGCTAACAGTCGTTACCTGAAAATGGCCCAGCTCACTGTGGAGAAAAACCGGAGCTCACTCAGTCTCGCCAGATCAAGCTATCTCCCGGATTTTTCTCTGGGCGTGTCGCATCAGTACCGGGCGGAGGAACCGCCGTTCGATGCCAACAATTTTACAGGCGAGACCGGAAGCGGGGTAGGTGTTCAGCTCGGAGTCTCTGTGCCAGTATGGTTCTGGCAGGAGCCTGCGGGTCAGGTGCAGGAGGCCTCTGCGTTCCTTCAGACTACGGAGACCCGGGCAATTGTTGTTGAGAGAAAGATCCGGGCGAGTGTCAATGAGTCTCTCAGCGCATTCCGGTCTGCATTTGCCCAGGTCCGTTCGTTTGAAGCGACATTACTTGAGGATGCCAAAGACATACTCAACACCGGCATCGACCAATACAGGAGTAATCAGATTGACGTATTGAATTTGCTCGACGTCTACCGGACCCACCGGGCGGCCCAGGCTGAATACAATCGTGCAGTTGCCAACCTTGCCAAAGCGATTGCCGATCTTGAGGCAGCAGTCGAACTTCCCAATGAAGAACAGTAAAAAGACATGGAGAAACAATGAACATCATCAAGTATTCCGCAATCGTGTTGATTGCGCTACTCACAACAACAATTGGTTGTCAGAAGCAGGAAGATGCTGCGCACGAGGAGGACAATCATGGCGAAGCTCACGAAGAGGGAGGCA
This sequence comes from uncultured Chitinophagales bacterium, assembly GCA_964538485.1. Classification (GTDB taxonomy): domain Bacteria; phylum Bacteroidota; class Ignavibacteria; order UBA10030; family UBA6906; genus JBJXHC01. The sequence goes on from CAZIHJ010000173.1 coordinate 2,989, forward strand.
CCACCGTTCATCTGGACAAACACAAGGTTTTTCATGCCGGCTTACGCGTGGAGAGGGTGGAGAAGAAGTCGATTGCCGTTCCCCTCACACTGTCTGGCAAAGTTGTCTTCAACGAGCGCAAGATGGCACACATTAGCGCCCGCGTAAAGGGACGCCTTGAAAAAGTGAACGTGTATACGAACGACAAAGTCAAAGCGGGAGACGTACTTGCCGAACTGTACAGTGACGAGTATAACGCAATACAGTTTGAATACCTCCAGGCTCTTCAACGATGGCGGCGGGGCCAGGCCCGCACCGAAGACGAAAGCACATCACGGTCAATCTATGAATCGTCCAGGAGAAGGCTGAGTGTTGCAGGCGCAACGGAAGAGGAGATCAAGAAGCTGGAAGAGACGGGTATACCCGAACCATTCTATTTTGTGCGAGCTCCGTTTAGTGGAACAATTCTTGAAAGTTCCGAGCGTCCCGGTAGTTTTGTGGAAGCGGGGGCAGAATTGTTTGACATAGCGGACCTTTCGGTATTGTGGGTGCTTGCAGACATCTACGAACGTGATGTTGCATACGTGAGAGAGGGGCTGAAAGCGAATGTAGAAATCGCCGGATTCTCCGGTTCGTTCCATGGAACAGTCTCGAGCATTTACAGTGTTGTGGACGAAAAAACACGGACTGTGAAAGCGCGCATAGAAATTCCCGGTCATGGCGGAAAGCTCAAGCCGGAGATGTACTGCACGGTCAAAATCGAAACAGAAATGGGGAAAGCCACGATCAAGGTTCCCGCGTCAGCACTGCTTGGAGAAACGGAGAAACACTTTGTTTTTGTCGCGTTGAATGACACGACATTCGAGAGACGGGATATTCGAACGGGTGTGGAGACAAGGGAATTTGCCGAGGTACTGGATGGATTGCTGGAAGGCGAACTCATCGTTGTAAAGGGGGGCTTCTTCCTTAAATCCGAGCTTGCCAAAGAAACATTCGGCGAGGAGCATTGACATGATCAATCGCCTGATTGAATTTGCGCTCGAGCAGCGCCTGTTGATTATTGCCATGACGATTCTCGTAGCGGCAGTCGGTTTCTACTCGCTCAACAATATCCCTATTGACGCCTTTCCTGATGTCACAAACGTTCAGGTACAGGTTATTGCAGAAGCGCCCGGGCTTTCTCCCGTTGAGGTGGAGAAACTTGTGACCGCACCGATTGAAGTTGCCATGAACGGCCTGCCACAACTGGCAGAAGTGCGCTCGATCTCGAAGTATGGGCTCTCGGTGATTACGGTGGTCTTTGAAGACGCGGTGGATATTTACTTTGCCCGGCAACTTGTGCTTGAACGGCTCCAGCAAGCGCGAGAATCGCTTCCCCCTTCTGTACCGGAACCATCGATGGGCCCGATTACTTCGGGCATGGGAGAAATCTATCAGTACTTTCTTGAAAGCGACAGCTTGGACATCATGGGTTTGCGCTCGATTCAAGATTGGATCATCAAGCCCCAGTTGCGCACGGTTCCGGGTGTAACTGAGATCAATAGCTTTGGCGGGCACGTGAAGCAATACCACGTCATCGTTGACCCAA
>CAZIHJ010000174.1:0-4428 GCA_964538485.1 uncultured Chitinophagales bacterium
GAGATTGTCTGTCCGATCATACGACACGCCTCCGCCAAAAAAATGGCGGATCCTCAAAATCACAACTGCTCACAAAAGAAGTTCGCAGGTGATTTTGGGACATGCCGCCTTCGCCCAGGTTTTCCAGGATCTTATAGTGAGAAATTGTCTGGCCGATCATATCGACAATTGATTCATTGACTCAGTCCTGTTCATTGTTTTCTCAACAACTCTTCCCAATTCACAACGAGCGTAAGCGGCGGAAACTTCTGCATCTCGAGACTGCGGGTGAAGATGAATGATTTTCCATCCGGTGAAATATCATAGCCCAAAGTAAATGGGGGACTAGCGAATAACGGCTTTGTGTTGACGACCTCACCGGCATTGCCTGCGAAACGCAGAGTGGCAGCGACAACTTCGCCCTTGTTATTCACATAGATCAAATCATTAGCGCTCGCACCCCAGAGAGGAAAATTGCCACCGCCCGAAGAGACCTTCCACGCGTCAGAGCCCGGAGCGGAGAAGAGCTTCAGGTATATCTCATTTTCGCCGCTTTCATCCGAGGCAAAAGCAACCCATTTTCCATCCGGAGAAATACGTCCATCGTGCTCATTGAATTTCGTTTGCTGAAATGGTACCGGTGTGCCCCCGCTGCCGGTCGCGGGAACAAGCCACAAATCACCCTTGTCAAACGAGCGGACATTCGTGCCGACAAGAAGTGTCTTCCCGTCGGGTGAGCAATCCTCTGCACGTTCCTGATCGGAGATGTTGAGGAACAGTGTTTCAGCCCCACTGCGTGCAGCAGGCACTTCATAAAGGTCACTTGCGGTGACGCCACCTGAAGAGAAGAAAATGCGGGTTCCGTCGGCAGACCAGCAAGGAAAAAAATCTCCTTCTGAACGGGTCGTGAGGCGTCTTCGTCCATCTGTACGAAGATCGTAGACCCAGACATTGCTTCTTCGTGAACGTGTGTCATAGAGATACAATGCAACCTGGGATCCGTCGGGAGAGAACCGTGGCTGGTCCTGCTCGCTGCGATCATCAATCAACCGTATAATCCTGCCTGTCCGGTCCACAAACATGGGGCGTGCACCGGCTTCCGCCTGACCGGTTTGAAATAGTAGAGTCCCTGTGTTCGAAACCGTGAACACAGCCATGTTGTATGAGACATCGGTCAACACGCCTTCCTGAAGTTTGATCGGATCTCCCTCGAGGGAAAGAGCTTCGAGGTTGAACCGTTGCGCGAGAAGCACAGAACTCCGTGCAAAGAGAAGGTACCCTCCGGCGAATGAGGCATTGAAAGAGGATTGAACGAGCATCTTCTTCACGCTGCCATCAATCGACGCGACAAAGACTGCGTCGCCCTCGGCTTCGCCGGTTTCAGATGCGGCGCGGGCAAGATAGAGAACGTGTTTTCCGTCCGGAAGGAAAAATGGCCAGCGATGTGATCCCTCATGACGCGTAGAATCCAAAGACGTCACTGGTTCCGGTGTTCCCTCACCGTCTGAAGATACCTGAAAGAGTCCCGATTGGAAATCCGGAGCAAAGACAATAGTCCCGTCCTGAGTCCACGTGCCACCCCTGGGGTTTGGAACATCAGCAATCGATATTGGCGATCCACCAACCAGATCAATCTTTTTCATCTTCCCATCATCAAAGAACCCGACGAATTTTCCGTCAGGTGACCAAAAGGGTTGTCCGGCCCCCTCAGTACCCGGAAGTGGGAGCGTCTCCATTTCATTGAGCGAGCGCAGGTAGATTCGTTGTCGTCCATCCGGGGTTATTCCGCTAAATACGACTGCCCGGCCATCAGGTGAAATTACCGGCGGTCCCATTCCTGCACCAAACGAGTGGATATATAAACTCTCGGGTATCACAATCGAGGCTTGAATGACCGTTTGGCTATTAGAGGAAGTTGATGATGGCCGCATCAGCACGAAGATTGCCACGGCGAGGAGAAGTCCGGCAACACTCCACGCAATTATTTCGCGCCTGGTGAATCCTGATGTGACAGGTTCCGGAATATCAACTGTGCTCGCTCGGGAAGTTGCCAATGCAGGACGGGCGGGCATTGACCTGCTCATCCGCTGTCTGCTCGATTCCCTTTTGAACCGTTTGAGATCCTTGGCAATGTCCTTTGCCGAGTTGTACCGCTCGTCCGGTTCCTTCTGCAGGCATTCAAGCACGATACTGTCAAGCTCAGGATCGATTTCCGTTTTGGCTGCGCTCATGGGCGCAGGGTCAACGTTGACGATCTCGTACAGAAGGGCGCTCTCATGCACACCCTTGAAGGGGAGTTCTCCGGTGAACAATTCGTACAGCAGAACCCCGAGCGAGAAAATATCCGATCGGTGATCAGTCTCCTGTCCTTGTATCTGTTCAGGGGACATGAATCCGGCAGTACCGACGGTGCTACCTTCCTTTGTTAACCTGCTCGCTCTCGAAGCTCTCAGTTTTGCGAGGCCAAAGTCCATGATCTGTACGAGGCCGTCTTTTCTGACCATGATGTTCTCGGGCTTAATGTCCCGGTGGACGATGCCTTTCTCATGCGCGACAGCAAGTCCTTCTGCAATCTGAATACCGATGTCGATTGCTTTGGCAAGATTGAAGGTTCCTCTCTTTGCCCGAAGAGTTTGTCCGTCGACGAACTCCATTGCGATAAAGGTTTGACCGTCGTTTTCCTCAATACCATAGATGGTGCAGATATTGGGATGGTTCAATGCTGCTGCGGCCTGGGCTTCGAGGAGAAATCGTGCTTTATCCGTGTCGCTCGCGCTGACATGCTGGGGAAGGAACTTCAGGGCAACGGTGCGCTTGAGTGTGGTATCCTCGGCCTTGTAGACAACGCCCATTCCTCCTTCGCCAAGCTTTTCAAGAATCTTGTAGTGAGAGATTGTCTGTCCGATCATACGACACGCCTCCGCCAAAAAAATGGCGGATCCTCAAAATCACAACTGCTCACAAAAGAAGTTCGCAGGTGATTTTGGGACATTCCGCCTTCACCGAGCTTCTCCAGGATTTTATAGTGAGATATGGTCGTTCCTATCATTTATCATTTTCCCTTCATCATCTCGATATATTCGGGCTCGTTGCGAATTGAATCCAGATCGGAGTCGCGCTTGATCCACTCAAAGTCTTCTTGCCCCGCTGCCACGGCTGCTTTCAAGGTCTTTGCGGCAAGACGGGTATCGCCGAGCCGGGCGTACATACACGCGGCATTGTACATCATCAGGGAATCTCCCGGATTTGTTTCGAGTGCTTTTGCTCCCCGAACCTTCGCTTCCTCGCTTCTTCCTGCTGTCGCCAGGTGAATGGCAAAGTACATTTGTCCTCTTGCATCATCGGGATGCTGTGAGAGATAGCTGGGGAAGAACTTCAGGAGAGCGGCCATTGTCTCCTCGTGCTTGGACTTTTCACCCAAACGATCATAAATCATGAGCAGATCGTTATGGGCCGAGTAAAAAGTCTCGTTGAGCGCAATCGTTTTCTTAAAAAGCTCCACTGCTTCGAGATCCCGATCTGTCGAATGATAAATGCGCCCGAGAATCCAGTATGCTATGTAGTTATTCGGGTCAAGCTCAATTGCCTTGCGGGTTGCAGTCACGGCTTCATCCAGAGATTTGCGGTCGAAATACGCAAGCCCCAGGGCCGCGTATGCCTCGGAGAGTGTCGAATCATACATCAGTGCTTTGAGACTGGCTTCGATGGCTTTATCGAGCAGGGTTTCGTTGGCCTCAAAGTAGTTATACAACGTTGCATAGGCCTCTCCCAGGCCTGCATACGCCACAGCGTACCGGTTATCCAACTCAATTGCCCGCTGGAAAAGCTGAATCGCGAACTGTACATTGTTTTTTGTCAGCCGGTAAAGAAAGTCCCGTGCCCGGAGATAGCAATCGAACGCCTCGGGGTCATCGGTAGAGCGCTTTGTCAGCACGATTTTTTCTGTCGGCGAGAGCTTAACCATCAATGCGTCGACGATTTGCTTCGAGACCTGCTCTTGAATATCAAACACATCGGCAAGTTTTCCTTTGAACGTTTCTGCCCAGAGCTGCTCTTCAGTCTCAATATCAATAAGCTCCACGCTGATCCGAAGATTATCCTGAAACTTCCGGACGTTCCCTGAGAGGATATAGCGCGTTCCGAGTTCGCGTCCGACTGTCTTGACGTCCTTGGTGGTTCCCCGGTACTGCATGGATGTTGCACGGGGTACCACCCGGATCTCTTTCAATTTGGAAAGGTTGACGATCAATTCCTCGGTCAGGCCGTCACCAAAGTAATCGCTTTCCTTGTCGGGGCTGATGTTGCCGAACGGGAGAACGACGATAGCTTTCATCTTTGGAGCCGTTACTGCTGAGTCAATATCCTTCCGGGCCTGATCAAGGGCGAGTTCAACCTCGCCCATGGTGGAGAATCGCTTCTCGCGGTCCTTTTCCATCATCCGCATCACGA
>CAZIHJ010000175.1:0-4410 GCA_964538485.1 uncultured Chitinophagales bacterium
TGGGAAAATGACAACAAGAAGATTGAGAGAGAGCGATGATAGAAAAAATAATTGACTACTGTGCCCGCAATAAGTTCATCGTCATCCTCGTCTACTCGGTCATCATCGGCTGGGGAGTCTGGGCGGTCGTGAATACGCCGCTGGATGCAATTCCCGATCTGTCGGAGAATCAAGTCATCGTCTTCACCGAATGGATGGGACGCTCGCCACAACTCGTGGAAGACCAAATAACCTTTCCGCTCGTGACTGCGCTGCAGGGCGTGCCCGAAGTGAAAGCCGTCCGCGCGCAATCGATGTTCGGGATGTCGTTCATCTACATCATCTTTGAAGACAAAACAGATTTGTACTGGGCACGCAGCCGTGTGCTGGAAAAGCTCTCGACCATTCAGTCGGCTCTCCCCGCTGGCTCGAAGATGCAGCTCGGTCCTGACGGCACAGGCGTCGGACACGTCTTCTGGTACACACTTGAAGGGAAATACGACCTCGGCGCGCTCCGCGCCATTCAGGATTGGTACGTGAAGTTGAATTTGCAGGGCGTGCAAGGAGTTGCTGAGGTCGCTTCTATCGGTGGATACGTCAGGCAGTATCAGGTGGATGTGGATCCGAACAAGATGAAAGGTTACAACGTCTCCCTCGCGGATATCCAGAATGCTGTCATGCGCTCGAACAACGATGTCGGCGGCAAAATCCTTGAAGTGAACGACGCCGAGTACTTTGTGCGGGGTCAGGGGTATGTTCAGTCGCCGCGCGACGTTGAGAACATTGTGGTCGGAACCGGAGCCAACGGAACACCCATCTACATCAGAAACCTTGGCACCGTTCAACTCGGCGGCGATATCCGGCGCGGCTCATTGGAAAAGAACGGAACAGGACAGGTCGTTGGCGGCATAGTGGTGATGCGCTACGGCGAGAATGCCAAAGCCGTCATTGATCGCGTCAAGCAGCGGATCAAAGAGATTGCTCCCGGCTTGCCTCAAGGCGTGGAGATAAAACCGGCGTATGACCGGAGCGACATCATTGTCGCGGCCGTTGAGACGCTCAAAGGTGCGCTGATAGAAGAAGCCGTCGTGGTGAGCATTATGGTGCTCATCTTCCTGCTGCACATCCGCAGCGTCATACGCGTCATCATCGAAATCCCGGTCGCTGTGCTCATTGCATTCATCTGCATGAAGATGTTCAACATTACGTCGAATATCATGTCGCTTGGCGGCATAGCCATCGCCATCGGCGTCATCGTTGATGCATCCATTGTCCTTGTGGAGAATGCGTACAGGAATGTCGCTCGCGCCCAGCAGGAGAAAGGTGAGCTGTCGAAACAGGATTACATTGAAATCTCTATCATCTCAGCCAAGCAGGTAGGACCCGCAATCTTCTTCTCGGTCGCCATCATGGTTGTCTCATTCCTCCCGGTCTTTATGCTCGAAGGACAGGAAGGAAAACTCTTCCGGCCGCTCGCATTTACCAAGACCTTTGTTCTCGCAGGCTCGGCAATCATTGCGATTACGCTTGTGCCGATGTTGATGACGATGCTGACGCGCGGCAAATTCCGGACCGAAAATCAGAATCCGATTACTCGCTTCCTCAATTGGATATATGCACCGGTCATCAAGTGGGTGCTCAAGTATCGCAAAACGACAATTGCGTTGAACATCATCGCATTGCTCATTACGGTGCCGATGATTATCAACATTGGTTCGGAGTTCATGCCGCCGCTGGATGAAGGAAGCTTGCTCTTCATGCCGGTAACATTGCCGTCCGCTTCCATCACGGAAGTAAACCGCATTCTTCAAGTGCAGGATGCCATCATTAAATCCCTTCCGGAGGTCGAACAGGTGCTTGGCAAAGCCGGGAAAGCGGAAACATCAACCGACCCTGCGCCCGTGAGCATGATCGAGTCCATCATTCTTCTAAAACCAAAAGACCAATGGCGTCCCGGCATCACAAAGAATGATATTATCTCTGAGCTCGATTCGAAGCTCCAGTTTGCAGGTGTACGAAATGGCTGGACACAGCCGATTATCAATCGGATAAACATGCTCTCGACCGGCGTTCGCACGGACCTCGGCGTTAAGATCTTTGGAAAGGATCTTGACACACTGGAACGTCTCGCGATTCAAGCAGAACAGATTCTGCGCAAAGTGCCGGGTGCTGCTGATTTGTACGCGGAACGAACGCAAGGCGGTCTCTTCCTCGACATCAAGATCGACCGCGAGGCGGTCGCACGGTATGGTATCAATGTCGGAGATGTCCAGGACATCATCGAAACGGCGATTGGCGGACAAAACATCGGGACGGTCATCGATGGTCGCCAGCGATTCCCCATCCGTGTCCGCTACGAACGCGAGTGGCGCAATGATCTTGAAGCGTTGAAGAACCTTCTCGTTCCGGTCAACACCACAGGGGGCGGCAAAGCGATGCAATCGAGTCCGATGCAGTCAGTTGCCAGCGCAATGGGAGGCGGAATGTCGTCCGGCAACGCGGGTGCGATGGGTGGCGGCATGAGCGTTACTCCTGAGAAGATGCAATCCACAATCAGCACTTCTCAATCCGAAACACGCCCGCAAGCGCAAGTGTCGAGTCGCGGATATGTTCCGCTCGCGCAGCTTGCGACCATCAGCATGGTTCCGGGTCCGCCGATGATTTCCAGTGAGAATGCACAACTGCGTTCCATCGTGTTCCTCAATGTTCGGGGGCGCGACATGGGAAGCTTTGTCCAAGAGGCGAAGGAAGTGCTTACAAAGGAATTACCCTTGCCCGCCGGATATTCGTTGATGTGGAGTGGCCAATGGGAAAACCAAATCCGGGCGAAGGCGCGGCTGCAAATCATGATGCCGGTTGTCTTCCTCATCATCTTCGTGATGCTATACTTCACGACGAAGGACTTCACCGAAGCGCTTGTGGTGATGCTCTCAGTTCCATTCGCGCTCATTGGCGGCGTCTATCTTATATACATCCTGGGCTACAATTTCTCCGTTGCAGTTTGGGTCGGCTTCATTGCCCTCTACGGACTTGCGGTGGAGACGGGCGTCGTAATGATCGTGTACCTGCACGAGGCGCTCGATAGAAAACTGCAGGCGCACCAGTTGGGAAAGCGTGGACCCATCACAATGGAGGATATAACGGACGCAACCGTCGAAGGCTCTGTTCTTCGCCTCCGCCCAAAAATTATGACAGTCGGAACAAGTCTCATTGGCCTCGTTCCAATCATGTGGAGCACGGGCGTTGGCGCCGATGTAATGCAGCCGCTCGCCGCACCGATGATTGGCGGGTTGATTACTTCAACCATTCACGTGCTTGTCGTAACTCCGATTTTCTTCACCTATATGAAACAGCGCGCTCTGAAGAAAGGCAAGCTGGAGATTTCCAAAATGGCATCGTGGATGAAGGAGGGTTAGGCGACATGCATGGACCAAAAGTGCTGGCTATTACGAGGGGCGTCGGACACAACGTTAACGAATTGTGGGTCGAAAAGACTTGTCTTTCGAAGGGCGAAAGGTAGCACCATGCTTGAACACAACACAGGATTCATTATTTGGGAGCTGCTCACATTCACCTTGCTCGTCATACTGCTGAGGAAGCTCGCGTGGCCTCACCTGAAGGGTGCACTCACTAGGCGGGAAGAACAAATCGGCGCAACGCTGGAAAATGCCCTTGCTGTCAGGGAGAAAGCGCAAGAGACACTCCGCCTGGCTCAGGCAACAGTTGCGGATCACGATCAGGTTGTCGCGGCAATGCTGAGAGGAGCGGCGGAGACAGCTGAAGAGATCAGGTATACTATCCAGGTGCTGGCTAAAGATCAGGCGGAGGCTATCCTTGAGGAGGGTCGGAAAGAAATCTGGCGACTCGGAGAAAAAGCAATTCATGGCTTCCGGGTCGACGTGTCCGGAATGATTGTCGATGTCGCTGGAACATTGATCGAGCATGAGCTGGACAACAAGCGGCAAACCAGTCTGATCGAATCAGCAATTGCGTCGTTAGCAAACGCTAACGTACACCGGGAAATACCCGAACGGGAGAAGATGGCAAGCATATATCTTGAATATGACATGAACAAACAATGAACTCACTACCAAATAACAATCACAAGACGAAAAGGACTGGAACGATGAAATACAACCATGTTCTCATGGCCACAGTGCTTACCGTATTCATCTGCCTCACATTGCAGGCACAACATCAACATAAGCAGGATGCACCGGTGGAAAAACCTCACCAAGCCGCTGAAGATGCGTACTCTTGCCCCATGCACCCCGAGGTAGTATCCGCTACACCGGGCGAATGCCCCAAGTGCGGTATGAAACTGGAGAAACAAGAAACTGAGGCTGACCAATCTCCCTCGAGCATGATGGGCAAGTCGACGTTCGAACAAACAACCCAAGGCCTGATTATCAGGGTCTGGCTGATCACTCA
>CAZIHJ010000176.1:0-1079 GCA_964538485.1 uncultured Chitinophagales bacterium
GCTAACGCGTATGCCCGCCCCAATGAAGCAAGCATCTGCGGATTCTCATACGATTGGGTTGCCCGAAGGAGTTCGTTGATTGCCTCATCCGGTTTATGTGCTTGAAGGTAACTCCACCCCAGATAAAGATGCGCCCACGAGAATCCCCGGTCAATCTCAAGGGCTTTGTTGAATGCAACTATAGCAGAATCATTTTTGCGGGCACAGTAGTAGTTCCATCCGACAAATGTATTGATAATGAGAGAGAGCGGGTCGAGTTCCGCGGCTTTCCGAGTTTCAGCGATTGCATTATCGTGACGCCCGATGATCGTCAGATACTCTGAATTCCAGTGATGTGCAGTCGCGTAACGCGAATCGAGCTCAATTGCCTTGCTCAGGTTCCGCCCTGCGGCATCCCAGTCCCAATCATAGTGAATACTGATATCACCGAGAGAAGCATATGCTTCAGCCAACATAGGATCGATTTCAAGAGCTTTGTTCGCGGCGGCCTTCGCCCGCGGAAAGGCCTCCGCAGGTGATTGCTCACCGAAAACACCAAGGATAATATATGCGTCCGCAAGTCCCGAATGCGCGAGAGCGTAACCCGGATCTGTCTGGATCGACTCGTTGAAGTACGTGACGGCCTTGTGAACATCCTCCGCCGTTCGTTTCGCCCAGTAATAACGTCCCTTGAGATAGAGCTGGTAGGCCTCAATATTTTCAGTGTATCGTCTGGTCAGCCGTTGTTCCTCTTCTCCCGTCAAGCGTAAACGCAACTTCTCCGAGATCTGTTTTGCAATCTCTTCCTGAACTGCGATAATGTCGGCCATGTTACGGTTGTATTGTTCGCCCCAGAGTTGCGCCTGCTTCTCGACATCGATAAGTTCAACCTGGACATTCAGGTTGGTTCCTCGAAGCACAATTCTTCCTGTCAACACCGCCTTCGCATCCAACTCCTTACCGATCTTCTGCACCTGAGCCTCCTGCCCTTTGAACTGAAACACAGTGCTGCGTGGAAGAACTCGAAGGGAAGAGACTTCGGAAAGTGAATTAATGAGCGACTCGGTGATTCCGTCGCTTATATATTCGAGATCTTTGTT
>CAZIHJ010000176.1:1179-4375 GCA_964538485.1 uncultured Chitinophagales bacterium
GCGGCCTCGTGCTCACCACGGAAAGGGAGCTTTCCGGTCAGCATTTCAAAGAACAGAATCCCGAATGCAAAAATATCGCTACGCTGGTCAGCCTCTTTTCCCTGAATTTGTTCCGGTGACATATAGGCAACCGTGCCGACTGTACCCGAAGTCCGTGTAAGCCTGAGTGAGCCTTTCAACTTTGCGAGACCGAAATCCATCACCTTGGCCTGTCCCTTTGAGGTCAGCATGATGTTATCGGCCTTGATGTCCCTGTGGACGATGTCTTTGGAATGAGCTTCTTGCAGGGCTTCGGCAATCTGTATTGCCGAGACTATCGCATCATCAACTTTCGCAAATGGAAGCTTTTCGCGCAGCGTTCCTCCTTCAACAAATTCCATGGAGATGAACATGTGTCCTTCATGTTCATCGACTCCATACACCGTACAGATGTTATTGTGGTTCAGTCCGGCGGCGGCCTGTGCTTCTTGAAGGAAGCGAGACTTGTCGGTTTCATTCTGATTAACCCGGTCAGGGAGAAACTTGAGCGCAACTATGCGCTTGAGCCTGGTGTCTTCGGCTTTGTAGACGACGCCCATACCGCCTTCGCCCAACTTCTCAAGAACCTTATAGTGCGAGATCGTCTGACCGATCATTTTTTCTCTGCATTAAGTTTCTGATTCTGCCACCCGGCTACAACCCCTCGATGCAGTTTCACGTTCGTGAGGTAGCTCCGGCGCATAGCATCATTGCTGATTCGTTCTGCCCGTAGCATGAGCTCCTTGTATGCCCGTTCAAGATACTCCAACGCTCGTTCCTGATTGCCAAAGAGCGAGTACACCTCGTGGAGATTCCGGCTAATCCCGATGTGATCTTCCGGTTTAGGCACTACCGTAAGAAGTATTTCAATTGAGTCTACATATGCTTGTGCGTTCTTCGGGTTCTTATTTTTGGCTTCCGTCAGAGCAAGCCACGAGAGTGTGGAAATTCTCCCTGGTTTTTCGTCTATGCGGGCAAAAATGGTCTCCGCCTTCTTTAAGAACTCTGTTGCTTTACCAAAATTGGCTTGCTTGTGGTACGCTATTCCGATACCCGATAAAGCATATCCCTCGCCGTCCTGGTCGCCAAGGTCTTGAGCTATTCCAAGGCTCTGCATGTAATACTCCAGTGCCTTGCCATAATTGCCTTGTGCGTCGTATACAGTGCCGATGTCGTTGAGTGTAAATGCCTCCCCTCGAGGGTCCCCAAGATCTTGCTTCACCCTGAGGCTCTTGGTGTAATACTCCAAGGCTCTTTCATAATCGCCGTGACTCCTGTATACACTGCCGAGACTGTTGAATGTCATTCCTTCCCCCCGGCGGTCACCAAGCTCTTGAAACATTTTCAGGGTTTGGGTGTAATCGTCCATTGCTCTACTGTAGTCGCCCTGCAAGTAATGAATATTACCCATGTTGCTGAGTGCGTTCCCCTCGGCACGACGGTCGCCAAGTTCCCGGGCTCTTTGGAGACTATTTGTGTAGTAGGTCAGTGCTTTGCCATAATTACCCTGGGCTGAGTACACAACGGCGATATTATTCAGTGTTCTCCCTTCTCCTGCCCGGTCGCCTATCTCTGAAGCAATAGTCAAGGATTGCGAATAATATTCAAGAGCTTTTGAATGGTTTCCCCGGTACCATTCAACTACACCAAGAAGTGAAAGAGCAGTTGCCTCCTCATTTTTGTCATTCGATTGTCGGGCAATCTGTAATGCGCGCCTGTGGATTTTCTCAGCCTCACCATATTCACCCTGGGATGTATATGTTGTCCCTTTCCCGGTGTATGCTGACGCAAACCCGCTGTCCAGATCTATCGCTTTCTGATACATCCCTCTTGCAGTCTCTACATCGGCTTTCGTCTTCTTTTTCTCAAACAGATATTTTGCACGTAAGTAGAATTCATACGCTTCTGGATTCGTGGTTCGTGATGTTGTAATGTCTTTCATAACGACTTCAGAAGGTTCGAGGTTGAGGGCCTTGATGATTGCCCGGGCCAGTTGCCCCTGAAGTGTCGGGGCGTCTCTCAATGTTGTCTGGAGTCGGTCGGCCCATAAAGTTGCTCCGGTCGCTGCTTCTACTATCTGTCCCGACAATTGAAGCAAATCCCCGACTCGCTTAATGCTTCCGTCAAGAACATATTGCACGCGCAAGCGAAGGGCGATACTATCAATTGGCATTGTGCTATTTTGAAGTGACAGCACATCCTTCATTGGCGCAACGCGCACCAGCCCTGCTTTGGCGATATCCACGATGAGGTCTTGTGTAATACCGTAAGAGTATGGCTCGTCCGCCTCTGATCCGAGGTTCTTGAGATAGAGGATGGCGACAGAGGGAACTCCGCTATTATCCACCGGTGAGAATGCCGGCCTTGGAGCGCCACCAATGCGGAAGGAAACAACGAGCGCAACAGCAAGCAGAGCGCAGTGGAAGGCGATCTCCTTTTTCCCGAACCTTTGTGATCCTTCCTTCCCGTGAAGCCACGCAAAAACAAATGCACTCACCAATCCAAAGGTCAGAAATGTGACGACTGCAGGAAAGATGGCTGGTGAAAGCCCGTATACTTCCGAAAAGAGCCTGACAATGCCGATGGTGGTCAGTGCCGAACTCATATAAATAGTCAACGTTTTGCGAACGCCGCGTTCCCTCAATTGATCCGCAAAGGTTTTAATGAGGGACATGTTCATCAATTCTTTTCCAGACATATGAGTGTCAAGCGAGCCTGTGCTTTGGATTTCATTCTTTCTTCCCGCGGTATTCCAACGACAATACCGTGATATCATCGCTCTGGATGGCTCTTCCCATATATTTCATCACATCAACGATAACTCCCCGCACAAGCATGTCCAGAATGTCCGGCCTGTGTGTTTCAAGATATTGCAGCAGGCGGGTCTCCAGGTACATTTCCTGGGCTTCGTTCATTGCCTCTGTAACGCCATCGGTGTAGAGAACTATCCTGTCTCCATGACTGCATTGTAGTCCTTTCGTTTCAAACTTGAGAGACTCAAATTTACCGAGGAAAATACCGGGTGTATCCTCCACCTGCACTACCGTCCCATTTTTCTTCACAACAAAAGGAAGATTGTGTCCGCCGTTGCAATATCGCATTACGCCCGTTGCTGTATCCAGGACCCCTTCCAGTAGGCGTTGTACACTTTCAGGATTTCAGCTTCCAGTTTCTTTGT
>CAZIHJ010000177.1:0-4366 GCA_964538485.1 uncultured Chitinophagales bacterium
TAGAGCGCTTGCTTTGGGAGCAAGAAGTCGCAGGTTCGAATCCTGTCGCCCCGACAACACCGGTTCTTGATTCTGATGCAAACCAATCCCGCGTTTGTTGTAGAAAAATCAAGCCGGTAAGAGCGTGGCGACGCCATCGATGCCAAAGTCGCAGGTTCGCCGTCCCTCGAAGAGGGACGAGCCTCGATTCCTAAAACGGAATCGGGAATCCTGTCGCCCCGACAACACCGGTTCTTGATTCTGATGCAAACCAATCCCGCGTTTGTTGTAGAAAAATCAAGCCGGTAAGAGCGTGGCGACGCCATCGATGCCAAAGTCGCAGGTTCGCCGTCCCTCGAAGGACGAGCCTCGATTCCCAAAATGGAATCGGAAATCCTGCCGCCCCGACAAATTCCATCCATCGCTCTCGTTCAGGAGGATCCCATGGCGGGTTCCCACTCCTTAAAGACAGTGGCCTTTGTAGCCCTTCTCCTTATCAGTGCTGCAGCAAGCGCTCAATCTCCCCGGTACAGCTATGCAAAGCAAGGATTCTCCATGCGCTTGCAGTGGAACAACTGCGGAGTTATGGGCCATATTGCCTACCCGCCACATTCATATCCAAATCCATACACCGGGCCTCCGGACTCTCTGGGCTTGGAGTATCCGATCGGCAGCAGGGTTGAACATCTCCGGGGTGGCGGGCTCTGGATTGGCGGGAAACTTGACACATCAAGGGTGGGCTCAGGTCCCCAAGTACGGGTTGTCAGTACGACTTTCGAAGGCTATACAGGCCCTTGGTTTGAGTTTTTTCCCGGGAGTACTGTATCAGATACCATCTGGAAGCTCAACGGCCGCGCTCAACCAAAACCTGTCGGATGGGACGAATATTGGCAAGGAGGATTGAACTACCAACCCCTTTCCGACAATGATCATTACTGCACGTTTACTGACACGGCCGTGCGTGTGACGGGACATGTGCCGCTACGACTCAAAGTTATACAGGGTACCTTTGTTTGGTCCTCTTTGGATGCCGATGGGATCCACATCGAAGAGCTTAGAATCATCAATGTCGGACGAAAAGTGATCGACAGTGCTTACGTGGGCATTTTCATTGAAGCGGGTATTATGGCTCCCGGTGTTCCGTTTTTTCCGTATCGCAATATGTCAGGATATCTTCCGTCCCAGTATATGGCTTGGGTGCACAATCCGGTTGATTCAGCGACGACTCCCATTGGCGTAACGCTATTGAGTGGAAGGACTCCTTTGGATTCACTAAGGGTAACATTTGCCCACTTCTCTGGTCCTCAAACACCTCACAACGACGCCGCCAAATTCGCCCTGATGAGCAGCGCAGTTATCTACCCGGATGAATATCCATCACTCTCCGAGGGTCGTTTTCTATTGAGTGCTGGACCATTTACACTGACTGCAGGTTCATCGGTTGCTCCTCCAGACACGTTGACGTTTGCCTTCGCACTCATTGCGGCTCCGGATATCTATGGGTTGCCTTATCGCGCGCGCAAAGCCCAGACGTTGTATGCGAACAGCAAAAAGAAGGGTGAAATCCCGCACCAGTTCTTGTTGGAACAGAACTATCCCAATCCATTCAACGGCAATACCATTATTCGGTACTCATTGCCGGTGGATTCACAAGTACGGATCAGGATATTCTCTCCTCTCGGACAGCTCGTTGCGACAATTGCGGACGAGATGCGGCCCGCCGGACTGCACTATGGTGCGTGGAATGCAAAGAACGACCGGGGTGAACCGGCAGCTTCGGGGATGTACTTCTGCAGGATGGAGGCAATCACATCACACGGACCGGTGATTCAAACAAAGCGGATTGTCCTGTTGCGGTAGAATAGACGGGCAAGCGAACGAGCAAGCCGGTGAGCCATCTGGTCCACCGGCTTTGTTTTGAGTCTGGTTGTCTTAGTTGTTTGCGATGATTTGTGCACCAAGTTCCTGCGCACCCGTGCCACCCAGAAAGCCCTTTGCAAAGACAGTGTAGATCTTGCCTGCGACAAGTGTGATCGGAGGAAGTTCAAGGACGACGGTTGTCGTTCCGGCTGCGCGCACTTGCAACGTGTATGTTCCAGCATCGAGCGGAGTGAAGCTCGTCGACTCCTGAAAGAGCTTGTTCCCGAAAACGACTGTACCATCGGTCAGTGTGATGTCAACCGCAGGCGCGTTGGGTGACAGATGAACGAACCGCACATGCGCTTTTCCTGCAGCAGGAGTGGTCAGTGTATCAACAAGCAGGAGCGGGGCCAGGCTTGCAACAGAATCAGTTGCAAATACCGAGTAGGTCACTCCGCCTGCAACCGGTACATTTGCCTGAATAACAGTTGTTGCCGTTCCGGCGACATTCGCTTTGATATTGCGAATGCCTGCGGTGACCTGCCTGTATCCAGAGTTGTTCGGGAAAGTCAAGTTTGCAACGGCTACGGTATTGTCAACAAGAATGTCCACACCGGGGGCGTCAGGTGAGGCGTGGATTACCATGATGTTCGCTGTTTGCGGAGTGGTGCCGATGGGATTGTCGTCATCTTCGTCACAACCCGTGAATGCGAATGAAAGCGCCAGCGAAAAAGCGAGAACGAGGGATGGCCATTTGGAACTCATACGCTACAACCTCCTGCAGTAGTACATGTTAAACCGTGAATTGCACTGAAGTAACACCAGGGCAAGGGCCTGCGGTTCCGCAGCAGGTTGAATTTTCTTGCGGAGCGAGAATCATAGAACTTCTGGTGGGCGGGAGAAAATAGGACAATGAATCCACAGCTCAGCCCGATGGCGTTGCATCCAATCTTGAAAAGCAATATATTTGAACCGGATTGATGTGCAAATTAGACTCCACATGTGCCGGATCCCGCCGCCGGGTAGGTTTACCTGACCCCGTAGCTCAATTGGATAGAGCAACAGCCTTCTAAGCTGTAGGTTGCGCGTTCGATTCGCGCCGGGGTCACAACCATTGACGATTGAGAGATTTGATGATTGACGATTTCCGAAGTCCGCTCTCTCAATCGTTCAATCTGAAAATCGTCAATGTGAAAATTCTTTTCTGCCCCCATCGTCTAGAGGCCTAGGACACGGGCTTTTCAAGCCTGTAACACGAGTTCGAATCTCGTTGGGGGCACCAGATTCCCGCGACAACACTTGCCTAACAGGATTCTTACTATACCCCAAGCCCAATACCTTTCGATACCGGGCCCGGGCCACCATCGCTTTGAAAATGAGCATTACTTCAGTAGCATCATTTTCTTGTCTGAAGTGAAAGCAAGTCCCTTACCGTGTTCAATCACGGTTACCCGCAAATAGTACACCCCGCTGGACATGTCCGATGCGTTCCAATCGACTGACTGGTACCCCGCCTCCTGATCCGCGGTCACCAAAGTTTCAACCTCCTGGCCGAGTATGTTGAAGATTTTCAGCGCCACATGTCCATTGACCGGAAGGTCGTACCGTATCGTGGTTGAAGGATTGAACGGATTGGGATAGTTCTGAAGGAGAGCATACTCCTTCGGCACGTCTCCCTCGTGAACCAGTCGTAGACGCGTGACGGCGGGATTGGTAATAATAATCTGTCCTTGACCCTTGACCTTACCGAGTACCGTTCCGGTTACACCGTCTTGCAGTGTGTATGTCCGATCCTGCGTATTCCACGAGAATGTTACCGGGTAGCTGGAGCTGCTTAAAAGTATCATCTTGTCACCCGATTCGTTCACAGACTCAACACTTCGTTGTGTATCAAATCGAACATCGAACGTTCCTTCAGGGCCAACGGGTGGGAGCTCGGACCTGATCATCCCGGCGAGTTTCCTCTCTGCCAGATGAAGTTTCTGACTCATGCCGGAGTTTTCGCTCACGATAAACTCATCCGCATTGGCAAGCATTTCTTCCGAACCTGCCTCCGGTGGCGTACTGGCGCTTCCGGAAGTCAGGATCAACACGCCCGGTGCTGAGGACTTCACCCAGTATCCGCGTCCGGGCATCAGTGTTGATGCTGATGCATATGCTCCGCTGTAACCATAGAATGATGAAGCGATGATACCACCCGGCTCACTTGAGATTCCCGTCGCGTTCACCGGGAACGACATCGGGCCGACAATATTCCAGCCGGCCTGGACTTCAACAGAATCCGATGAGCGGATGACGCCGGAAAGCCCCACGTTTCCTGCGGAAGAAAACTTGATCCAGAATCCACTTCCGTTCTCAAGCGTATTCTGTGCCGTATAGCCGGTTGATGTGGAGAACGCATAGGCCGGAGAAATTGCTGCAGGGAAGAGTGCTGTCGTACCGAAATCCGCGGACAGATGAGGAACCGAGAGAAGGTTCCAGCCCTGCGCGACTTCGTACGGACCGAAGAAACTGCCGAGTGATTCAA
>CAZIHJ010000178.1:0-4362 GCA_964538485.1 uncultured Chitinophagales bacterium
GCCATGCCTGGTGAACGCGGTCGGGTAGGGCGAGAGTCCGCGGATCCGGTTGTGGATGGCGAGCGCAGGCTGGTTCCAGTTGATGCGGCAATCCTCTTTGAAAATTTTTGGAGCCGGTGAAGCGAGTGCATTATCCTGTGGACGCGCAACGGCTTTCCCTTGCTCAATCAGCCGGACGGTGTGTAACACAATCTCTGCCCCGACTTCCGCAAGTTTATCATGGATTGTGCCGGCGTTGTCGGCGGGGAGAATCGGAAGGCGGGCTTGCAACAACAGGTTGCCGGTGTCCACTTTGTCCTGCAGGAAAAACGTGGTGACGCCGGTTTCCTTCTCGCCGTTGATGATCGCCCAGTTGATGGGCGCCGCGCCGCGATACTTCGGGAGAAGTGATGCATGAAGATTGAATGCACCGAGTCGCGGAATGGCAAAGATGGCGCGCGGAAGAATCCTGAATGCAACAACAACAATAAGGTCGGGGGCAAGAGCGCCAATTGCCCGTGTGAATGCCGGATCATGTAATGACTCCGGTTGCAACACGGAAAGCCCGTGTTGAAGAGCCAGTTCTTTTATCGGTGTGGGAGAAAGTTGCTGTCCCCTTCCCCGCGGCTTGTCGGGCGCGGTTACGACGGCGGGAATTTCACAGCCGTCTTTGATAAGGAGATTCAGACTGGGAACCGCAAAGTCCGGCGTTCCCATGAACACAATGCGCGTTGCGAAGGGAGTGCTCTCTTTCAGGTTGACGGGATTTCCTCTGACACGAACGGGTATTCCACTTCCACCTCGCCCTTGCGGATCTTGTTCAGTCTGCCCCGCAGCAGCTTCTGCTTGATGGTGCTGAGATGGTCGATAAAAAGAACGCCGTTGAGATGGTCAAGCTCGTGTTGTATCACCCGCGCAAGCAGGCCATCGGCAACACGCTCACGGTCGACAAATGCCATATCCTTATACCGCACACGAATCCTCTTGGGGCGTTCGACTTCATCACGAATGTCGGGGATACTCAGACATCCCTCCTCCATCTGGCTTTCGCCCTCTTCTTCCACAATTTCCGGATTGATGAGCACCAGCGGTGATTCCTGGACCGGTTCGCTTGTCTCCTCTTCCGACGTATCCGAGATGTCAATAACGATCACACGCCGCAGATCGCCGACCTGATTTGCCGCCAGTCCGATACCATTGGCTTTGTGCATCGTCTCAAACATGTCCTCAACGAACTTTTCAAGATCTTTGTCAACACCGCGTACCGGCTTTGCCTTCTTGCGCAACACCGGCTGGCCGTACGTATAAATGGGAAGAACTGCCAAGTGATTCTATTCCTCTATTGAATAAGTTTGAATCAATATACAAGGGGTGGGAGAAATGTTCAACTCGGACTATGGGCCTACATGCTTCTGCGGCCCTATTCACCCCTCCGCCTCGGCGAGCCTTCGGCGAGACGGGTCGACTCCGCACGGTGTGACGGTCTTGTTGGGATCGAATCAAAACCAGTTGTCTCCTGCCTGCAACATACATATCGTGCACCATGTCATGGTGAGCGAAGTCGAACCATGAACAAAGCACCCAAGAGTTTCACTACTCCACCACACGCCGGGCGCCCACAAAGCGCTTCTTGTAATACGAGCTTTCGAGGGAGGAAATGGTGACTCCATAGGAGACACTTGCATGAGCGAAAAGATCATCCTCAATGTAAATACCGACGTGCGATGGAGTACGTCCGGTAGTATTGAAGAAAACGAGATCGCCGAATTGCAGTTCCGGCTTTGCAACATCCAACCCCACCTTATATTGATCGCGGGTCGATCGGGGAAGTTGCTTGTTCAGCGCGTTCCCATACACAAGCGATGTAAACCCTGAACAGTCTATTCCGCTCTTGGATGTACCGCCGTACGAATAAGGCGTACCGAGAAAACTGATCACATCCAGCAGTACCTTGTCCCTGTGCAGACTGGAAGGTGTGAGATTGCCCGACCCGGATGAATCCACATCAATCCGTGCTTCGATGGTCGTGAGATCAACCTTCTTATCATCTTCTCTCGTCTCTTCCGCCCTCACCTTCGCTGCAAACCGGTAACTGTCGTCACTGGTCGTTGTATCATCGCGTCCCTTCGCTGTCCGATAACGGGGGGAAGAAGACAGACACCCCGAAAAGAGAACAACGGCGACGAGGGGTAACCATCCTGCAGAGATACCAGTTCTCATGTCGCTTCTCCGGGTTATTGAATGTCAAGCTTCAGACAATACGATACATTCGGCAATCCGTTACATGATCTGTTGTTTGGTATCAAAAAACCGGTTCTCATGCAAGTTTTCCCGTTTCTCGACTCTGTTTGCAGGCCTGATTCTTGCCGTCGAGAATGCACGGATTGTGCGGCGGCGGGTCTTGCGCACCTGAAAAAAACTCGTATATTATTAACAACTGCTTTGCTTCCGCTATTCAAAGTGTAATCGCTCTGCCACCATCAGCAGTTTCGGTTGTTTTTCATTCATGTACTTTTCAGGAGGTTCATCATGCGAAAGACAATAATGTTTTTCGTTGTTTGTGCATCCGCATTGGGCTCGCTTCACGCAGGCCGGGATGTGAAGGGCGCACGACCTGCGCAACAGGTTATTGATGACGGAATTGAGCGTCAGGTGGTAGCAGCACAGGGAAGCTACATTCCCGGACTTGACAAAGCCGCTTCGCTTACCTGGGTTGTTGTGGACTCCATGCCGAACGCATTTGGCCCGGCCAGCACGCGTGTGCGGCCGATTTCCTACGATCCTGGAACGAACACTCTTGCCATCATCTATCGCGGCGCAGCGCCATTCTCAACCAGCGGACAAGTCTGGTACAGCATATCGCGTGATGGCGGCGCGACATGGCGCAGGGTCAGCGAATTGAATGCAGGAACGGCCATCACATGTCGCTATCCATCAGGAGGAATTTCAAATCCCGCCAACTCAAGCGATACAACCCAGACGGTATTCGTGTGGATTGCACCGAATCTCGAATCAGCCGGCACATGGGGCAACTATTCGTATGGACTCGACTTCCCGCTCGGCGCGGCAAGCGCGAGTGCGATACATGATCCGACCCCTATGGGAGATAATTCTGCAGCCGGTTCCATCTGGGGAGAATACAATTCCCCCTGGGTCCTGTGGGCTTCCACTTTTGGTGCACTCACGGGAGGAGTGAACGACTCACGAAGCTGGCGGACGGCCGACTGGTCGTCAATACCATCCCAGATTCCACCCACATGGGTTGATGCACCGCCGAACATCATCAATGCAATATCGTATGTTCCCGGCATGAGCAATGCCACCGGAAATTATTTTGGCATGCATGGCGTCTTCGGAGCCGATTCACTTGCATTCGCTTTCAACATCGGCTACTCCAAATCCACCGACCATGGTGAAACATGGAGCGAGTGGGTACGGCCTCAACCGGACTGGATGGCAGCAACCGGGTTGCCTCAATCGTATGATCTGTATGACTACGTGCAGCCGCCCGGAGCGACAGTAAGTTACAACGGCGACATGACCATCGACGCCAACGGCCACGGACATTTCTTCCACGTAATTGTTGACTCTCCGTGGACCACAAACGATCCGCGCCACATTCTCGAAGTGTATGAAACCGCACCGAACGTCTGGGCAAATAAATGGGTCAAACAGAATCTGAATACATACACAGGGTTGGGGTATCCAAGTCCGGCAGGAACCACATACTTGCAACAGACGAATAATGCAGTTCATGCCTCCATAAGTCAGGACGGCGAGGTGATGTCGCTGGTGTGGCTTGATGCCGGTACAACCGCACCGGCGGATTCATTCCCGGATGTTTGGTTCTCCTATAGACATGTAAACGGGGGAAACTGGTCTGCTCCGGTCAACCTCACCGAGACCCCGAATTTTGCCGAGCTGTTACTCCACGCCGCGCCTGTGTTACAGACGAATGGCGAGGGCTTTTACACCGTCTTCCTTGGACGAACATATCAGGCCAATATCAACACATATCCTCCGGACAACGCAGTGAAGGCTCAGTTCTTCTTTGCTTCGCACACGTTTAACGCCGGAGCTCTCTCTGTAGGCGAGGATGGCCAACCGTTTTCATTCAATTTGGGACAGAACTACCCCAATCCGTTCAATCCATCGACCACTATTACATATTCGGTGGGGCAGCAGGAACGCGTGAGCTTGAAGGTGTTCAATACACTCGGCCAGCAAGTTGCAACACTTGTTGATGGAGTTGTTGCACCGGGTGAATATGAAACCAGTTTCGATGCGGCAGGTCTTCCCACCGGTGTGTATATCTATAAGATGACTGCCGGAGCGAGAACAGAATCACGGAAGATGTTGCTCATCAAATGATATCCTGAGGAC
>CAZIHJ010000179.1:0-4313 GCA_964538485.1 uncultured Chitinophagales bacterium
GTGCAGTTTATCTTCGTTGATTCTGCTTTGCCGTTGCGCACTGATACTACAACATGGACGACAGCGCTTGAGAGTCTCCGCAACCTTCTCGTTGATAGCGGTCGCAGAAGGGGGATTGTCTGGCGGGTTCTCGCGTTGCATCATCCTTTGCACTCAGTGGGCGAGCATGCCGGCTACTCAGTGTGGAATGATGAAACCAACACCGTTGATCATCTCACGCCGTGCGACAAGGACTCCAACGCCGTCGGATGGATCAAGAACTTCCTCGACCCCGAAGACCTGTGTGCCGACAAGTATCGTCAGTTTATGGCGGCGTTGAAGTCGGTGATAGAAAGCAGCGGGACGAAGATTCAACTCTCGCTTGCAGGACACGAGCATAGTATGCAGCTATTGTATTATCCCGAAGCGGATGCAGATTGTGAGGAATGTCCGAAAGTGCATGTGGTCTCCGGCGCAGGATCGAAACCCGCCCGTGTCAAATTCCCTTCGCCACCGGCTGAATTTACCTCTGCCCAACTCGCGCCATCCAAACGGGGAGAGTCCGTTCCCGGATTTGCGCAATTAGTGTTCGAGCCTGAGAGACTCCGCATTGTGTTTTATAACGCTGCGGCAATTGTACCGATGGATATGGGTGGAGGGAGAAAAGAGTTTGTGATTTCAGTTGATGGTCGACTGGACGTTGATTCAAAATAGCATCGCGTCTCGCAAGCTAAGCAATGTCTTTTCCGGAGGTGTCAGCATGCATTTTCGTTCTCATGCAATTTACATACTTCTCTCTGTCATTTTCGTTGCAAGCCCGGCACGCGGACAGGGGATAGTCCAGGTTATTCCTCTGCCGAATACGTCGTACTGGAACGCCGCGTGGGGGTTCGTGGCAGATTCCACGCACCTGTACATCGCCAGTAACAGTTCTGATGCACTCAATGGGCGCAAGATTGTCACGATTGATACTTCGGGTAACTTCATTGATAGTGTCCTTGCTCCGTCCGGAGTTGTCAGCAATCAGGGATTGTCCCGGGACAGTGACGGCAATTTCTATTTTGTGCGACGTTACACGGCGAGAGTGACCATCTTGAAACTTTCCCCTTCGGGGACACTGCTGGATTCGATAGCACTTCCCTCAAGCACATACATCGGCGGGGTTGCCTGGGATGGTTCGCATGTTTGGTATTCCGTGTACTTTCCGAACGATGAAGCCGGGTTGTACAAGCTGAATTTTACTACAAAATCTGTGGAAGATACGATCCTTGTCCCGACCAGGCAGCCATACGGCGTCACCTGGGACGGAGTTTCGTTGTACTATGTTGAAAATGGATTTGACAATGATGCGCGTGGAATTTTCAAGGTTGATCCTGTTTCAGGTGATACAACCGGGTTCATTCCCGAACCTGTTGATGGAACTCCGAACGGCACAAGTCCCAGAGATCTTGCATGGGATGGCAGGTATATGTGGCTGTTGGCGGAACCGGTAGGAGCTTCAACGGGGCGAGCTCTTTACAAGTACGATCTGGGTGCGGGTGGAACGCCCGACATTGGTCTTGGCGCGCCAATGATCGACTTTGGAGGTATCCGTGTCTCCCTTGCCGAAACACTCAGCGTCTCTCTTTTGAATTCTGGCACTGCCGATCTGAGAATTGACAGCGTGGTCCTTCCTGGTTCATCCCGCTTTGCATCGTTGCTTGGAACACCGGTAACAGTCGCGGCCAACTCAGCAATATCGTTACCTGTCGTGTTTTCACCGCTGGTTTTTGGTCCCGATTCGGCAGTTGCAGAAATCCATTCCAATGATCCCGACGAGGGAACGGTTGCTCTCCTCGTCCGGGGATTGGGAATTTTCGGCAGTGGTGTGATTTCGGCGCCGCCAGCCCACGATTTTTCAGAGCGTCGCATACACAGTAGCACTCTCTGGAGGTTCAAGATAGAGAATCTTGGAGGGGGACTCCTGACAATTTCATCGTTCTCGAACGCACATCCCGATTTTCGCGTCGACTCTCTCGATTTGCCTATCGTCTTCGACTCGTTGGGAAGCGTTACCGTGACTGTATGGTTTAATCCCTCGTCGGCCGGTACCGCTGTAGACACGCTCACGATCTTGAGCGATGCGTCAAATGGACCAATCACTGCTGTCGTTCTTGAAGGAGCCGTCAATGCAGCGCCTGTTCCGATTGGACAACCCTTATGGCAGTACACCGTTCCGGACCATCCGGTATCCAATACGTTCCGACTCGTCAAGGCAGTGCGAGCGATGAACGATATTACCGGAGACGGGAAACCGGAGATCATTATCTCCACAGAAAACTACTGGACAATGGCGGTAAATGGCAATGCATCAGAGAGTACCGATTCACTCTGGGCATTCAGTACATATATCTCGAGCTACAGTGCCGGCTCCATCGGTTCAGCAGGAGATTATTCCCATCAAAAAGCCCTGGCGGTTGCGAGCGACCTGAACCGCGATGGGCACAATGATGTTGTCATCGGAACCGGTGGAGGTAATGAACACGTGTATGCAATCAACGGAAGAACAGGGGGCATGCTCTGGACATTCGGTACAGATCATCCGGACAGTTTCGGTCTGGGAGATATTACTGCCGTTGATGTGCAGCGCGATTTCAACGGAGACGGAATTCCTGATGTTGTCGCCGCAGCGGCGGCAACACAATCCGGGGGCGTCGGAGGGAGGAGATCAATGTATCTCTTCAATGGTGAGACCGGCTCTATACTCTGGCAGTCTCCCCTTCTTGGTTTTACGCACGGCGTCGCCTCGGTACAAGACCTTAACTCCGACAACGTCCCGGATGCGGTGGGGACAGTGGGAGAACCCTCATATAAAATGGTCGCGTTCAACGGTGCTAACGGTGTACCATTGTGGGAATTTCCTGTCCCATCCGCCAGCGGTGGTGCAAAGGAGGTGATGGAGTATCCCGTGCAAGGTCAAACGTCGGACATCATCCTCGGTGCATTCTGGGGTCCGGTCTACCGCATTGATGGTGTTACAGGGACGCAAATGTGGACACATGTAACGGGTGGAGTTGGTGGAGGTGGAGTGATGCAGATGGCGAGACTTAAGGATGTGACTGGCGACGGTGTTGATGAGGTCCTAATTGCCCTCCTCGGGAATGGAGCACAATGCTTGGACGGGGCAACAGGCACAGTCGTCTGGGCTCTTCCGACCGACAATACGATGGGTATTACTGCGCTTCCCGATCTCAATAACGATGGTGTTGATGATGTTGGCATCGCCGTCCAACAGCAGGGAGCTTTGGTCGTAAAAGGACAGAATGGACAACAGCTCACGCTATTTCCGACTGGTTCGAATCAGGCGCGCGAGATCGGAACTGTCCCCGATATGGATAACAACGACAGTTGGGAAATCATTTTCGGCGGGAGATTGGGGAATGTCGGGTTGATTTCGGGGGGACTTGATGCAGCAACCGGTGTGGTAGAGGACGAACCGTTGCCTGATGAATTCGGCCTTGGACAGAATTATCCGAATCCGTTCAATCCTTCGACCACTATTGAAATTCAGTTGCCGCATCAATCAGACTTCACGCTGACTATTTTCGATATGCTCGGAAGAAGAATCAAAACGTACTCGTATGAGCATGTTTCAGCTGGAACACATTCGGTCGTTTGGTATGGAAGCACAGACGAAGGGATGCTCGTCTCGAGCGGCGTCTATTTCTATACGATGAGAGCCGGTGAATTTATGAGCACAAGGAAACTATTGCTTCTCAGGTAGTCCCGCGTTTTCGACGGATGGTCATTGTTTAGGTAGGGAGTATGATCTCAAAACACATTCTGATATTTGCCTTCGCTGTTCTCACCTCCAGTGCGTTGTCACAGGATGACGCTCCGGAAGTCTACGAACCCCCGCGCGACTACGGCGTCGATTGGCGACCGTCGGCCTTACTTGGCTACACGCCTGAAGATGGACTGCTGATCGGCGGTGGACCGATCCTCTACAAATTCGGTTTTCGCAAAATGCCGTACGTGTTTCGTATGCAACTCACGGCGGGTATCGGGTTGAAGAACGGCGCTTTTCTCGTGGACTACAGCGCGCTGTATCCTGCAATAGCCCGCAACTTGCTGCTTGAAGTCAATGCCCACGTTACGGAACTCGAAGTCCAGAACTTCTACGGGTTCGGCAATGGCAGTTATCGCAACGAAGATCTCGACAAGTCCCGGTTCTATCGGGTAAGCTCCCGTGAGTATCTCTTTAACACCGAGCTGTCATACAGATTCGGAGATCATGTGAAGCTCGGCGTGGGCGCGCTCCTCAAGCATTTTGAAGTCCGGCAGAAATCAGGCCG
>CAZIHJ010000180.1:0-4285 GCA_964538485.1 uncultured Chitinophagales bacterium
CTCGCATGTGACATTGCCGCGTTGCTTGAAGAGCGCGATATTTTGCGCGGACAATCGCACGGAGATGTTGACCTCAACTCACGACTTCATGCACTACGCACAGGCGGGAATGTGGACAGGATAAGTCACAGTCGTGTTGTGACTGAGGCAGAACGATTGAAGGGATTAATTGGAGCGGAAAGGAAACACGGCTTCGATGAGAATATCCCAGGAATCCTCCTCGGCCTCGCATATCCTGACCGTATCGCCCAACGAAGAGAGGCCGGTTCACGTCGCTACATCATGGCAGGAGGAGCCGGAGCTACACTACCGGAGGGGAGCTTGATGTCCCGTGAGGCGTTCCTCGCAATTGCTGATGTGGATGGAGGTGGGACAGAAGCTCGCATATTCCTCGCATCACCTCTGCGAAAGGAGGACATCTTGAACGTATTCCACGATCAGATCATCAACACACAGGACGTCTCGTGGAATGCACGGGAAGAAGCCGTCGTCTCCCGGTCACAAGAGAAGCTCGGGGCCGTAATCGTCTCCGAAAAACGGGGCCATGCAGTAGGTGAAACAACGGTCAGCGCAATGGTGGAAGGAATTCAACAAATGGGATTGAATGCGTTGCCGTGGGGGAAAAGTGCAACGTCATTCCGTGAGCGAAGCGAGTGGCTGCGTGAACAGCAACTGGTTGCGGATGATTGGCCGAACTTGAGCAACGAATCTCTTCTGATGGACATGACAACATGGCTAGCTCCGTTCCTTATGGGTGTAACACGGCGATCCCACCTAGCTCAACTCGACCTTCTGATGATCCTTCGCTCTCAATTCACCCACCACCAACTGCAAGATATGGACCGGCTCGCGCCCGAATCGATTCTCGTCCCAACAGGTTCAAGGATTAGACTAAGTTACTCCGATGGCGTTCAGCCGGTACTTGCGGTTCGTTTACAGGAGATGTTCGGTCAGACCGACACACCAATGATTGCTGCCGGCAAACGGCCGGTGTTGATTCATCTTCTTTCACCGGCGGGCAGACCGTTAGCTGTTACCCGGGATCTCGGAAGCTTTTGGAAGAATGCCTACCCGGAAGTGCGGAAGGAAATGCGGGGAAGATATCCGAAACATATCTGGCCTGAGGACCCGTTAAGCGCAACACCGACGAGGCGTGCAAAGCCACGCACCGAAAGAACCAGATAGGATTTCCGGGGCCGATGCTTTTTTTACTTCAGCACGATCATCCACTTATTCGAGATGAATGATCCGGCTTCAAGACGGTAGACATACACTCCGCTTGCAATACTGCCGACATTCCACGTTGCCGTATGTCTTCCCGCGGGCTGAATACCATCAATGAGTGTTGCAACGTGCTCGCCGAGCATGTTATAGATTGTTAACCGGACATTGATGGACTGCGGCAGAGCATAGTGAATGGTGGTGGAAGGATTGAAAGGATTGGGGAAATTCTGGCCTAATGAAAATTCGGTCGGTATTTCGTCCTGAGCGTTCGCGCTGTTCGTGTGTGTTGGATTGAAGGGAGAATTGAGCGAAATGGCTCTGTTCTCATAGAAGAGAACTCCGGGATTATTCCAGCCGATAGATATAATATCAAGGTCACCGTCGTTGTCCATATCGAAGACCCGCGCTCCATCGTGATGCTCGTCGCCTGTATGGACAACGTGCTGCGCCCACGATGTACCGGTCCCATTCCTATTCTCAAAAATCAGTAGTCGTGCGCCGGCCGGATTGACAAGGTTGTGCTCGCCGACGACCACATCGAAATCTCCATCGGCATCCATGTCGGCGACATCCAGACTCATTGGTCCGACGACCGAATTGGAAATCAAACGCTCCGTCCATGTTCCGGTCGCGGAAACGGGTTGTTCGTACCAGGCAAGTTTACCCGGCACACTGACAGCTTCAAATCCAACAACCACATCCAGACGTCCGTCTCCATTCATATCTGCAAGGCGATTTCTGTCCGGGTCTCCGGCTGTTCCATGCAATGTGAATGAACTCCACGACCCGTCGTTGTTGCTCAGCCATTTTGTTCCAAGTGCGAGGTCAACGTCGCCATCGCGATCAATGTCTCCCTGACTGATCTGTTCGTTCTGGGAAATAGTTGATGCTTGTCGCCACGTCCACATATCCGTTGAAGGATTTGCCGGGACCGTCAGCATTTGGATACCTTTCCCTGCAGCGTGCCATGACAATGCAACATCGAGGTTGCCACCTTGGAATCGTCCGATTTCCACACCTTGCAAAAAATCACCATCGCCGTTCGGGATGTTATTGAGAATTGTGAACACGCCTGAGCCATTGTTTTGCGCCCAGACAAATTGCGCGTTGGATGCTGCGCCCTGTCCTTGTGTTCCCAGCACGTCCATTTTGCCGTCGTCGTTGAAGTCATACACCGCGGCCATATTGTTTAAGGGCGAACCGAGAACATTGCGCAACCAGTTCCCTGTGGAGGTGCCCGGATTCTTATACCACCATCCGCCGGTGATAATGTCCTTCCGCGTGTCGTTGTCCATGTCTGCAGCAGTAACAAAAACCGCCCGCCAGGGTTTGTTGGCATCAACGATACGCCGTTGCCACAAGTTCAATGGCTGACCCGATGAACTTCCTGTTCCATTATTCAACCACACATTAACGCGCGGTGTGGTCCAATTGTACGGCTTGCCCAGAATATCAAGATCGTCGTCCCCGTCAAGATCTGCCAGGCGGGATTCATGATTGCAGAAGCCGGTGGCAACTTCATCAAGTGTGAAATTCCCGGCACCGTCACCGAAGAGCGATCGTACCTTCGCATTTCCGTTCCCACCGTCGAGACGCATTTCGGCGGAGAAAATATCCAGGTCTCCATCACCATTAATGTCTCCAATATCAAGGGAATGTCCCCGTCGGACGCGCGGCAAAAGCTCGTGAGTGATCCATGAGGAGCCATCCCATTCATACCATCTGAGCGGGCCATCCCAATCACCTGCCTGGAAGACAACCTCGGGGGGGCCACCGGTCTTCAGTTGACCGACAGCGGCCCGGGTGAACACCATGTCGCTGTCTATTTCGTGCACGGCGAATGTACCGTTACCGTTGTACTTGTACCAGTTCCCACCACCGATAATGTCTTCAAGGCCATCGCCGTCAACATCGCCGCGGGCGAGTCCTTCTCTTCGATTACCGCTATATGTGAAAACGGGAGTGAGTGACCAGGGCTGGGTATTGCGCGGATCGGCCGGAATGGCGGCCATGAAGAGCGTGTTCGCTCCCTGATTCCAGAAAATCAACTCCGTAATTCCATCGCCGGTAAAATCACCAAACATCTCGTCATGGTGTTGCGTGCCGCCTGAGTTCTTGATGATGTACCGGGTCCATGGTATTCCGGGAACAAAATTCGGCGCGGGATTCTCCCACCACCATATTTGATCGCTTTGTGCATCTCCTCCAAAGACGATATCAAGGTCTCCATCTCCATCAATGTCATGAAATGCGCCACCTGCCTCAATCCTGATTACGGCGGTATCAAGAACGTTCTTGATCCACCCGTCGGAGGTTCTCTTGTACCACACAAGGGATGGAGAAGAGGTGCGTTCGGCAATAACAAAGTCGTTCACACCATCGCCATCAATGTCAAGAATAAGGCTCGCCGTCTGTTCGGTCCCTCCATTCGGAACGGGGACTCCACCCGAACCACTCGAGAGATGGACCCATTCCGGGAAGACAATGGGCGAGGGAAGAAGAAAGAGTGTGGCCGGATTGCTGATTGTGCTTCCGGCAATGTTGGTAACAACACATTGATATGCTGATCCCGAATCTGAAACAGTGGTGAATGGGGTTATGTACGAATCGGCGGTTGCGCCCGGAATATCAACTCCATTCTTTTGCCACTGATACGTAAGTGGAGAAGAACTCGAGGCCGAAACGGTGAATGTTGCCTGCTGCCCAACAAAAATTGTGCGGTCTGACGGATGAGTCGTGATCGCAGGCAGGCCTGCAACTATGCTGATAAAATTATAGTTGCCCGCTGAACTTGTTGGGCCCTCGGTATCAAGCGCGAGGCGCACGATTTGGACTCCATTCTCCAGTGGTATGCCCGATATGGAAATTGTCTGCCACTCTTGAACGCCACCGGTATTCGGAATGAGAACCGGACCGGTTTTATCAACTCCATCAAATTCGATATGCAATGAACTGCCTGCAGCATCCGAGCTGGCGCGAATGGCAATTGTGTACATTCCCGCTGTCTTGACATTCACCGTGTATTCAAGCCATTCCCCGGCACGCGTCCAACCGACATCAT
>CAZIHJ010000181.1:0-1273 GCA_964538485.1 uncultured Chitinophagales bacterium
GACACAACAAGACTCGTGAGCAACCCAACATACGGAATGAAATTCAGAATGCCCGTCATGATGCCGAGAACCAGAGCGTACTGGACACCAAGAAACCAGAGAAAGATGAAAGAGATTGTCCCTTGGATCAGTGCGACAATAATGGCACCCCGAAAATACCGGCCCAGAATCGCATCGATCTTCTGTCCGGTTGAAACAAGGCGTGAACGCTTGAGCGGAGGTGCGAACCTCGCAAAACGGTCCATGATGCTCGGGAAATCCATGAGCATGTAGAAAATGAGAAAAGGAATAATCACAGCGTTGATAATCTGAAGAACGAGCGATGAAACACCTGTGACAAACCCGAACACTCCTTCAAACAAATGCATCAATACGTTCTCAAGTCGTGGTGAAACCTGTTCGGCGATCATTGCACGGGCTTCATCAACGGGAACGCCGTATCGTTCCAGTACATCAAATATGCTGCCGGACTTGAGAATTTCCGCGATATCCCGCGCAATCATGTTGACGCCGGAGATGATCCCGCGGAACTCTACAACAACAATCGGCAGAAGAAACAACATCGCCCATACCACTGTCCCGACCCCCAGAATGACGATGACGAGCGATGAGGCCCAGCGGGGAATTTTCCGCTGCTCGAGTCGTGTGACAAATGGGTTTAGAATATACGCCACAAGAAACGCCAGAATAAACGGCGCAAGAAGTCCGAGGACGGAATAGAGGAACCAGACGGCGAAGATCAAGACTCCGAGCCACATCAATCGACGTGGCAGGGGTTCATTAAACGGAGAGAGCAAATAGACAAGGGCGCCAACCAGCACAAACGGCGAGAGTATCGGCTGCACGCTGTACGCCAGCGCCGCAAGCAAGAGTACTGCCGCTACAAGGATGACAGTGTAATGCGAGGAATCACCAGAATTCATTTTGAGAGATTTTCGCTTTTAACTCCTGTATGCCCGAACCCGCCTGCGCCACGCTCAGTTTCGCTCAACGACTCACGCTCCTCCCATTGCACACGTGTGTAGGGCGCAACAACCATCTGCGCAATCCGGTCGCCACGCTTGATGACGAAATCCTGCTTGCCGAAGTTGGTGAGTATGACTTTGACTTCACCACGATAGTCGGCATCGATAGTGCCGGGGGAATTCAACACTGTCACCTGGTTTTTCGCAGCCAACCCGCTACGAGGACGCACCTGCGCTTCGTATCCCTCGGGCAGCGCAATAGCAAAACCGGTTGGCACCAGTGCTGTTTCGCCTGACTTCAATACAAA
>CAZIHJ010000181.1:1373-4273 GCA_964538485.1 uncultured Chitinophagales bacterium
GCGCAATAGCAAAACCGGTTGGCACCAGTGCTGTTTCGCCTGACTTCAATACAAAATCTGCTTCCACCGCGGCGCAGATATCCATTCCGGCGGAATGGGGTGTGGCGTAGGAAGGAAGACGAACATCAACAACTAGAGGATCTATTCTGCTGATATGAACAAGGACTTGTCGAGTCAAAGATACTCCGGGGAAACAATGAGGAAGGAAAAAACTAAGCGCCTGTCACGGCATAATCCACGGAGAATGGATTCTCCATTCTTTTGGAAGCGTCAAGTATTTCCATACCGACGATATTGCCGTCTTTGTCATAGTCAATGATAACTCCGGGTTTGTCTTCGTCACTCTCCTGAACCATCGTAGCGCTGAAAACAATCCGCAAGACGTCTACTTCTGCATCGTACGTAACCTTCATGGCTTCCTCTGGTACTTACGGATCTGACTTGTCCGGTATGCCGTGATCACAAGAGCCGGAGCTGTTCGATCATCAACTATAACTCTCACTAAGAAAGACTTTCCGCTTCCAAAATCAAGTACAGACTGAAAGCACTTCTTCCCTTCACGCTCCTCCACGACTTCATCGGGACCTTTCAGGACCGAAATGACTATGTCCTTGGAAATAGCCCGTCGTTGCATCTCATCAAGAGCATGCTTGGAGAATATGAATTCCATGCCTACTTACACTTTTCACTCACTACATTCCCATTCACCACAACCCCACACACATGCGTCGTATACTCGAATGGATCGCCATCGTACAATACCACATCCGCGTCCTTACCGGCTTCAAGCGAACCGATGCGTTTGTCGAGTCCGAGAATGCGCGCAGGGTTTATGGTAATGGTTGCGAGAGCATCATCAAACGCAAGTCCATTGGCAGCAGCGACCGCAGCTTCGTACAACACCACACGCGTTTTCGGCACGTAACCCTCATAGCCGCCCTGAATGGCAAACAGAATTCCTGCTTGCTTCAGCTTTGCAGCAGTCTCGAAAGAGATATTCCGCGAATCGCCATAGTGCCGCATCATTGTGGGGTGAAGAATCACGGGAACGCCTGATGCTTTGATCTCATTCAGCACGAGATATGCCTCCGCAGCACCATCGAGCACCATGGTGAACCCGAATTCCTTCTGCAATCGCAACGCCGTCATGATCTCGGTGGCCTGGTGCGCAGTAACAAGCGCCTTCACTTCTCCGGCCAGCACCCGCGCAAGCATTTCCAGTTTCAGGTCGGGGGCCGGACGCTTCTCCGGATCCTTGTGTTTTTTGTTCTTCAGATATTCCTTCGCCTTCAGGAAATCCGAACGCATCATCGCAACGGCTTTGGAGCGTGTGCCGGGTGATTTGAAATTGTCGCTCACGGATTGTCCAAGCGTGAACGCCACCATGCCGGTGGAATCGACAAGAGCTTCACTTACCGTGTTTCCGACGGTCTTCACGACGATGGTAGTGCCGCTTGCGAGGGCGCCGGGAGCGTGCCCGGTATGCAGTGTTGTGACGCCGAGATTTCTCAGCCATTCCACCAATTGTTCGCGGGGATTGTATGCATCAATAGCGCGCAACTCCGGCTGCATCGGGTCGGATTTCTCAAGCTGACTCTGATCGTGGGCGACATTGTAAATTCCTGAAAGTCCCACAACGGATCGCGCATCGATAAGTCCGGGTGTGACAACCTTTGCCGATTTGACTGTGTAGCCCGCGGGAATCGAAACCTGCGACGCTGCACCAACGCGTTCAATCTTCTTCCCCTTGATGAGAACGACTCCGTCTTTTATTGGAGCGCCGGACATCGTGTATACGGTTTCGCCTTTGATGGCGAGCTGGGCGTGAGCAACCGAGCAGATTACAAGTAGTGTTAACAACCACCCTCCCCTTACTAAGGGGAGGGCCGGGGTGGGGTTAAACCTGAGCAACCTCATTCCGCACCTCCATCGCACATATCGGTGTGCGAAGACTCACGGAACACCTGGAACCCGCCAACCGCAAATTTTCTATCGTCGGGATTCGAACGATCCCATACTTTCTGTCCCTCCACCCACGTCTGCTCGACATGCGTATAAACGCTGAGTGGATCACCCGAGAGAATTGCAAAGTCAGCATCCTTGCCGGGAGCAATTGAGCCAACACGTTTGTCGAGATCGAGCATACGCGCGCCGGCAAGGGTGAGGCCTTCGAGCGCTTTGGGCCTTGACATACCGGCCCGAACGGCAAATGCCGCGGAGCGCATAAAGAGTCGTGAATCGGTAATCCCATCGTCCGTGTGAAACGCAACATCGACGCCGGCCTTTTCCAGAACTGCGCCCGTTTCATACGCGAGATTTACAGCTTCGAGTTTGCCACCGGGAGAATCGATCATGATAATCGAACACGGCGCTTTTGCTTCAGCAATCTCCTTCGCTACCAGCGCACCTTCGCTCACATGGTGCAATACAACGCGGAAACCAAACTCCTTCGCGAGTCGGAGCACGGTTAACACATCGTCGCTCCGGTGGGTGTGGTGTTGCACAATGCGCTTTCCCTCAAGCACTTGCACCAGGGCTTCCATTTCGATATCCCGCTTGGGCATCTTCTCCGCGTCACCCTTCGCTGCATCGATTTTTGCTTTGTAGTCCTGGGCTTTCAGATAAAGCTGGCGCACCATTGCAGCCGACTTCGCCCGTGTGCCGGGAAACGGTTTATCTCTCATGGAGTTCGTGCCGTTGGCCATCTTCATTCCACCACAAACATCGTTCTGCGGATCCGGGCAGAAGAGCATATCCTCGATACGATTTACTGGACGCAACTTGAGATATGCGGTTTGTCCACTCATGAGGTGGCCGGAGCCAGGCATGACGTTGACCGTTGTTATCCCTCCTGCCAAGGCCTTCTTGAACGTATCATCGCGGACATTGATGGCATCGAG
>CAZIHJ010000182.1:0-4253 GCA_964538485.1 uncultured Chitinophagales bacterium
GCTGATCGTGAATGCCGAGCACCGGGCCGAGAATGTAATCCTGAAGGATTGATACGTCGAGCTGCGCAACCGGATCATCCTGCAAGATACGTTGCTCGTGTGATTTCAATGTGTACCACTTTTTCTCAAGGTACATCCCGAACTCACCCTTTGCTGCGGGTTGTACCGGCACCAGAGATTCCTTTACGGTGAATTGCTTTTCAAGGCGACCGAGGAAATCGTTCTTGGCAAGTCCATGCAGGTCTTTTATGACTCTGTTGTACTCAAGAATTTTCAACTGGTTGTCGGGGAAAATCACGGCAAGAAAATAGTTATACTCCTCGTTTCCGGTGTGATGCGTATTTGTCCGGGCGCGTTCCTCCGCTGCTCTTGCTGCGGCTGCTGAACGATGATGACCATCAGCTATGTACAGATTTTGTACACGGCCAAACTCCTTGACCAATCCTTGCTTTGCTGACTCATCCTCAATTACCCAGAACTGATGTCGGATGCCGTCTTTGGCAACAAAGTCGTATATCGGAACCTGCAAAGCGGTTTGGTTTACTATCGCATCGATGGCGCGGGATGAATGATAGGTGAGAAAAATCGGTCCGGTTTGTGCATTAGTGACGAGGATGTGTTTCGTCCGGTCATGTTCCTTGTCCGGCCGCGTATGTTCATGTTTCTTGATAATTCCCGATTGGTATTCCTGTACTGATACACATCCCACAATGCCAACCTGCCGGTGGTTGCCCATCGTCAATGCGTAGAGATAGAGGCATGCCTCTGCATCCTGTTGCAGAATGCCGTCATCTATCAGAGCTTCAAGGTTCTTTTTTCCCTTTAAGTAGACGGTCTCATCATAAAGGTGAACGTTTGGAGGAAGATCGATCTCCGGTTTCCCAACATGAAGAAATGAGAGGGGATTCCCGGCTGCCTCCGCTCGTGCTTCGATTGTATTGAGAACATCGTACGGGCGCGCGGCAACCTGCGATACAAGTCGCGGAATGGGGCGGAAACCTCTGAATGGTCGAACAATTGCCAATGAGTCAGCCTCTTTAGGTGGATGTGTTGAACCAAAGATAATCAGAAATCTCCATGTTTGCAGCAGAAAACTGGGCCGTGTACCTTGCACCATTTGACCCGAATGGGTATCTTATCAGCAGTCGTTCCGGCCCTTCCAACCCTGGTCAGTCGCCGACATTCTTCCCTTTTATTATTCATCAAATCTGGTATGAGGTTCTCATGCAAGTATTTTTCCGGTTGTTGTTCCTGATCGCGCTCTTGTCCATTGGTATGACGGCAAATTCCCAGCAGGTGGTGGTGAATGAATTATATAATTCCAGCGCCACGGATGAGTGGATCGAATTGCTGGTGGTTCAGGATAGCCTTGACATGCGTGGCTGGGACCTGCGTGACTTCTCATCGGGTGGAGCTCCGCAGGCACAGTTGGACTTTACAGCGAATGCGTTATGGAGTAACCTCCGTGCCGGGACCCTGATCGTGGTCACCCGCCCTGAAGTCACGACTATTGAGGACACCGACCCTTCCGACTATCTGGTGATCATCAAAGGCGGGAACGCTCTGTACTTTGCCGGAAATCCGTTCCAGTTTGCAGGTGCGAGCGAGGCGATTCAGATTAGAAATACCACAGATACACATGTCTTCGGTGTGTCATGGGGACCGGCAAACGCCGCGAGTATTCCCGCACCCAAGGTACATTTTACGGGAACCTCCACAAGCAACACCAGCATCTCGTTCAATGAAGACTCAGTTCCGGAATTATCAGTGACCACGAACTGGACGGTGAATAATGCAAGTCCAACCCAAGGACTTGGCAACACGGTAACGAATGCAGCATGGATTAACACGTTCCGCGCCCGTGCAGATGGTTCTGGGTCCGCGTCAGTTCAGCCGGATACGCTGAATGGCGGCGACACTGGCCCGATCGTAGTCACCTATCGGCGTGACATCCAGTTTTCCATCACCGATCTTCGTGTTATCATTCCAGCGGGGTTTACATGGTCACAGACCACCGGTGATATTGGCTTCACGAATATGACCGCGACGGTTTCCATTTCCGGTGACACCGTCACCCTTGCAGGCATTACCTTCTCCGCCGATTCAACAGTCATAACAATCAACAGTGTTACGGCTGCGGAGAGTACGGCACTGTATCAAGTAAAGGTACAATCACGCCAGAACCAGTACGGCGATGTTGCGCCCACACCGCGTATTGTGGTGTTCGGGAACGCGGAACCGATTGCCAATGTCAAAGTCAATGATGCGAACGGCGTGATGTTGCGGCAGAACCAGCTCGTCACCATCCGTGGGATAGTAACGGTGGCAAACGAATTCGGAGGCCCATCATATCTTCAGGATAATTCCGGTGGAATGGGGATCTTCGGATCTGCATTCTCAACAGCAGTCAGTATAGGTGATGAAGTGATTGTGACAGGCATCGTTCAACCATTCTCCGGACTTTCCGAAATCGTGAACCCGATTCTTCATCAGATTGTCAGCAGCGGCAACGTGCTTGTTCCATTGTTGGTGACTGTTTCGCAAATCGCAAACGATGGAGCGGGTGGACTTGAGGTGTACGAGGGACTTCTCGTTCGCTTGAATGGAGTAACGGTGAGTGGCGCAGGTGTTTGGGCGGCAAATACAAATTATGATTTGCAAGATGCAACAGGAACGACGCAGATCAGGATAGACAATACCACCAATTTGGTTGGAACCCCAATTCCGGCAGGGGCATTTGATCTTGTTGCTGTAGTCGGTCAGTTCATTACCACTGTGCCGTATATTGGCGGTTATCAGCTTTTGCCGCGTACCACGGACGATATAATTTCCACAGGCCCGATTATCTCGACGTTCCCTGTTGAATCGAACATTCAACCAACGAGTATGACAATTTCCTGGCAGACGCTAAACAACGGCAGCTCGTTTGTCCGATACGGAACGACCCCCGCGTTTGAGCTTGGGGTTGCAGGATCAAGTGCACCGACCACAACACATTCCGTGGACCTTGGCGGTCTTCAGCCCGCGGGGATTTATTACACGCAGGCATTTTCGGTTGCGGGGCCTGACACGAGTTTTGCCACTCCGTTGATTGTCAGCACCTCTTCACCGGCGCAATCCACAGGAGAAATGAATGTCTACTTCAGCAAGAATGTAAATACCTCACTCGCATGGTACCAGGCAGCGCAGGGTAATCTCGATCTCTCCGGGAAAATCGTTGCGCGCATCAATACGGCACAACGATCGATTGACGCTGCACTGTACAGTCTTAGCGGCTCACCGGGCGACGGTATCGCGGCAGCACTCGTTGCTGCGAAGAACCGCGGTGTAAAAGTACGCGTGATCTGTGAGTATGATACACGCAACTCCAATGCATACACCTTCATTTCCGGCAACGGTATCCCGCTCATTAACGACAGGTTTGATGCGGTGAATGATGGGGTGGGACTCCACCATAACAAATTCTTTGTGATTGATGCCCGTGGCGGCGCACCGGAGAGTGTCTGGGTGTTTACGGGCTCCTACAACCCGACACAACCCGGGACGTTTGACGATTACCAGAATGTCGTGGAGATTCAGGATGTTGCGTTGGCAAACGCATACATGCGAGAGTTCAATGAGATGTGGGGAAGTGACACCGATATTCCGAATGCCGCTGCTTCGCGTTTCGGTGCACGCAAGACCGACAATACTCCTCACCGGTTTGTTATTGACGGTATCGAGGTCGAGAGCTATTTCAGTCCCAGTGACCGTGTGACTTCCAGAATGGTGAATGCCATTAACGCCGCCGAGCACTCCGTGGCATTTGCTCTGCTGACCATCACACGGCAGGACCTTGCCACCGCAATCCTTGGCCGAAAAAATGCAGGCAAGAAAGTCCGCGGACTCGTGGATAACAACACCGATAGTGGTTCACAGTACAACTTTCTCCTATCGAATGGAGTGGACATGCATCTGAAGACCGGCCCGGGATTACTGCACCACAAGTACGGCATTATCGACGCAGAAGATCCGAACTGGAATGCTGTTACGATTACCGGTTCACACAACTGGAGCAACTCCGCGGAGAATGCGAACAACGAAAACACGCTCATCATTCGTGACGGGAATATCACGAACCAGTTCCTGCAGGAGTTTGCAGCGCGGTACTACCAGTTCGGGGGCACAGATTCCATTTTCGTTGGTGTACAGGAAGTTGGCGGAGAAACTCCGACGGCATTCGCGCTGTCCCAGAATTATCCCAACCCGTTCAA
>CAZIHJ010000183.1:0-4247 GCA_964538485.1 uncultured Chitinophagales bacterium
GTCAGCGATCTGCTGCTCTCCATCAATGGCACCGAGGTTGCAACACTCCAACAGGTGCAGGCACACCTACGGAACATTCCGAGTGAAAGCGAGATCAAGCTCGGGGTGCTCCGCACGCTGGAAGACCGGCAGCTGGTATTCAACGCACGCAGGCAGGATGTCTCCGATGAGTTCATCAGGGAACTTGGCAACTTCGCGCATGTATTTGAGGTCGCCAAGGATGGAGCATCAGACCGTGCCGGTATGAGGGTCGGTGATCTCATCGTCACGGTAAACGGGAAGAAGTTCGGCTCTGCGTTTGAGGCCGACGATATTTTACGCAGCGGACAGATCGGCAAGAGCATCGAATACGAGGTACTGAGGAACAATGAAGTAGTGAAGTTGCACGTGACACTGGCTGCCTTCGGCTTTCCCATAGCACTCCTGGTGTTTGTGCTTTGCGGTGCCCTGTTCTTCGGCACCGGGGCGTTCATCGGACTTCGCAGGCCGAACATCACGGCTGCGCGATTGCTCGGCATGTTTTTCCTTTTCATCGGCTTCTTTATCATGGCGGCACTGTCACAGCGCGGAACCCAGGCCGGTTGGTTCGCATCCTTTGTAAACATCACTCTTCTGATAAGCATTTTTGGCGGCATGGTGTGCAACATCCATGCAGCGCATTATTTCCCCAAAGAGCGACCTGATCTGCTTTCCCGGAAATGGATTCTCAGGATCGCGTACGCACTTCCCCTGTTCGTTATCCCGTCGGTCTATATCTTCGGCGATAGCTCGCTCCTGGTCGGAATCCTGCTCATGGCAGTGTACTCGATTGGTATTGCAATCGCTTTTCGCAAGAGCGCCTCAGAAGAATACCGGAAAATCAACAAACCCCTCAGACTTACATCCATTGCCGTCGGAACACTCACGGGAATCTACATCTACTATCTCGTCCGTACGAATTTTGGCGGGAATATACAGAACGTCGGAATGGCCGGTATTATTATCTCCGCAATCCCGTTGATGTATTTGTATACGATCGGGCGATACAGGTTGCTCGATCTTGACCTTCGCATCCGCCGGAACATTCAATATTCCTTTGCTTCACTGGTCTGGCTGCTGGTGGCCGGAGTGATCCTCTGCTGGTTTCTCGTGAAGTTGCCCCAGACGGAATTGGGGCTACCCAACATTCGACTCACAGGTGCTTCGATTGAAGTCCTGGACGATCCCCTGACTCCAGAGGATCGCGTGACGGCGGAGAAAACCGCATTGATGATCTTTGCCGTTGCGTTGGCCTTCGTTGTATGGAGAGGGACTCGTGTTGGCCAGCGCTTTATTGCAAAGCGCTTCCATCGCCAGGAATATGATTATCGAAGGGCCGCAAGCGAGCTGGCCGAAGTGATGGCCACCCGGCTTGATATGACCGGGTTGGCAAGAGGGATTGTCGAGAAACTGACGTCGCTGATGCGATTGAAACGCGCAGGCGTGATCTTCTTCCGCAACCAATCCGCATGTTGTTGTCAGGCAGCCGAGGGATTTGACGGAACAGCGTGGAAAGCATTCTGTATCAACCACGAACACGACCTCGTGGAGGCGTTCAGAAAATATGACAAGGAGTTCCGCGTCGATTATCTCCCGGAAGAGATCAGAAGCGAATTCCAGGACGAGCAGTTTCAGTTCGTTATCCCCATTCGGTCGAAGGAAAAACTGGTCGGAGCAATTCTCGTTGGCGAGAAACTTTCGGAGTCGCACTTCGGACAGGAGGATATGGAATTCCTCAGTTCAACCGCAAAGCAGGCATCCGTGGCAATTGAGAATGCGTTCCTGTATGAAGAACTGGCCGAACAGGAACGGATGAAACATGAGTTGGAGATTGCACGTCGTATTCAACTTGCATCGCTCCCGCAAACCACTCCGCAAATCAACGGCCTCGACATTGCCGGCGTATCAGTACCTGCAATGGAAGTTGGTGGCGACTATTTCGACTACCTCAATGGTGACGTCAGCAAGCTCACTGTTATTGTCGGAGATGTGAGTGGCAAGGGAACCTCTGCCGCGCTGTACATGTCCAAGGTCCAGGGTATTCTCCGCTCTCTTCACGGGTTCGGGCTTTCGCCGCGTGACCTGTTCATCCGCACCAATCATCTTCTCTGTCAGGATATGGAGAAGAAGTCATTCGTTACTGCAATGGGAGGATTCTTCAACGCCAATGGCAAGGAACTGATAGTCGCCCGCGCCGGACACCTGCCTCTCTTTCAGTACCATCATTCTTCCGGCAGAGTGGAACGCATCGTGCCCCGCGGGCTCGGACTCGGCTTGAGTCCTGAGAAGAACTTCGCAAACGAGTTGGAGGAGAGGATTGTACGGTTCGAACGGGGCGATGTGTTCCTGTTCGTTACTGATGGCATCACAGAGGCACAGACAGTGAACGGAGATGAATTCGGGGAGGCACGATTGGAGAAACTGCTGATCTCCTCCTCCGCTCAGGAGGCCTCACAGATCAGGGATCGTTTGCTGGCGGAGGTAAAATCATTTGCCGGCGATGCAAACCAACACGACGATCAAACGGTTGTGGTGGTGAAGGCGGTGTGAGAAGGGATTTGGGATTTGAGGTTTGAGGTTTGAGACTTGACCTACACGAGTTTGAAATTGTGATAATCAAATTCCCTTTGCAACATCATGAAGAGTCAGCGTCCTAACCTCCCCTCTCTCTTCAAAGAGAGGAGCAGGGGGTGAGTTCTTCTTGGCCGCATGCAAAACACAGATAAGGACCTGGCGATCAACGCAGCAGAAGCATCTTCGTTGTAAACTGTCTGCCTCCTGAAGTCATTCTGCAAAAGTAGATTCCTCCTGTACATTCCCTGCCTACGGCATCCTCCCCATTCCATTCAACAGAATGAGAACCGGGTTCCAGCTGCTTATCAATCAGAGTTGTGACTTCCCGACCAAGCACATCAAATACCTTGAGCGTCACCCAATAACTCGCTGCTTGTTGGTAGTTGATAATTGTACTCGGATTGAACGGGTTGGGGTAGTTCTGCAGAAGCTCTGTGCTTGCCGGCAGTTCATCGTGGTGTCCAGGTTCAATGGCCGTCGTGCTTTCGCGGGAATATTTGTATACACGTGTACCGACAGCATAACCAAGGGTATCACTGAGAAACCGAAATCTGTTGATGTTCGGCCACGCCTGACCAAACGATTGCCATGTGTCACCGCCATCTGTCGTTTGATATGTGGGATTACCCCAGCCGCCAATCCAACCGAGCGTTGGAGTCACAAAACCGATCCCTTGTTCACTTTCGTATGTAGTCAGGAAGAGCTTGTCCTGCCACGTCGCTCCTCCATCGGTCGTTTTCAGAAAATACACCGGGCTGATGCTAAAATCCTCGATTGAAACGTATCCGACATCTCGTGATGGAAATGAAATCTTCCAACAACCCTCTCCTGTTCTTATGCCGGAGTACCTTCTCACCCATGACCCTCCACCATCAGACGTAAACAGGATGACACCTCTATCGCCACTGCTATCAATATGCCCCACTACAAACCCGGAATCCCGACTCGTGAAGTAACAATCCACCAGACCGGTGGCAAGACCGGCCAAATCCATGCTGGTCCAAGTGGTACCCCTATTGGTGGACTTGATGACAATCGCCGGACCTGTATACTGACCGCTACAGTAAACAACAGAATCATCAACCACCCAGATACCGCAAATGCCTTGAGGTCTCGGATTCGGGAGACCTTGAACAAGTGACCACGTTTC
Source organism: uncultured Chitinophagales bacterium (assembly GCA_964538485.1). GTDB lineage: Bacteria > Bacteroidota > Ignavibacteria > UBA10030 > UBA6906 > JBJXHC01. Next base: position 3,743 of record CAZIHJ010000183.1, read on the forward strand.
TCCACCGTTGCTGGTTTCGTACAAAGGGTTCGCGAAACTCAATATCGTACCGGTCCATCCGCGTAGTGAATCTGCAAACCCAACACTACGGAGGTATTCCGGAACGTCTGTCTGCAGATGCCAAAACGCACCACCATTTGTCGTGCGATAAATATATCCCTGCCCGTTTACAATCCAACCAAGATTCTCATTCACAAAGAACACATCATCATGTCGGCTTTCGGTACCGGGAGAGGTTTGCAGCAAACGCCACTCAAGCTCGCCTTGTGAATACACCATCGAGTGTGCGAACATGATAGCTGCGGCAAGAAGTATACTACATGGTCGAAGGTTCATTGTCGCTCCTGCAACTCATCTGAGGAGAACCATTTTCCTTGTTGCAATTGTATTGCCGGCCGTTATTCTGTAGACATATACACCGCCAGCGACCTCAATTCCGAAAGCATCTTTCCCATTCCATTCAACAGAATGAGAACCGGGTTCCAGCTGCTTATCAATCAGAGTT
>CAZIHJ010000184.1:0-4159 GCA_964538485.1 uncultured Chitinophagales bacterium
GACTTCAGCATGTGCTTTGAGAAAATCGGTCGGCGCGCCCGTACACCCGTCTCTTCATCCAACTCCTCGTACGGCGCGCCAACCGACTGTAGACTTATTTTCCTTCATCGAGAAGGTGTTTGAGAAAACGTGCCCCATTCACTGCTTCGAATACCCACATCTCGACCCATTTCAGCGGATTCCAGGCATGAATATACCACCGCTGCCAGACGCGTTGTGCATGCGATCTTGTATACGCCCCTGCGAACGGATTATGCTTCCTGAACCAGATACTCACCACGGAAGGAACCCTGACCTCCGGGATTTCCTCGTGAAGCTTTTCGTAGAGCGCCACAAGTTCTTTTGCCTTGATATCGCGCCAATCGAGAATGTCTTGTTTCGTTTTTGTGATTTGATCCTGCAGGGCATCCTCAATCTGCGTTTTCGGTCGGCTCCTGAGCCACACCTCTTCGAGTTGGAAAAAGAGTTTCAGAAGCCCCCGCAACCGTGAGTGAAAGGTTCTGAACCGGCCCCACCAAAACGGAATGAACGCCTCGCGCGGGAATCCGGGCCGCCGGTCGGCGCGGTCTCTGAGCGTCCAGAAGCCGCAATTCATCGGGTGGAGCTGCTCAATCCTTGAGGCATACAGGTACGCTGCAAAGAAGAAGAGCCGGTTCCAATAGGAGCTTCTGTCGGACCGCCACCCTTTAAGCACGTCGACCATATGCGCAGTGGAGTAGAACTGATCCCACGCTTCATGGTACGCGTCCATCAGTTCCGCGGGGGTCATCCGTTCCGGAGCGACAGCCACATGCGCAGAATCGTACGTATTAAAGTCGGCGTCCATCCACCTGCGTTCGCGCCACCATCGTTGGTGGTCCTTCGAGCCGGGGAGGGGAGACAGGATATAGAACGAAGCGGAATCGAATCCGATCTCCTGCAGTTCGGCGATGTTGTCTTTGATACCCGACGGTGTATCGAAGGGCAGTCCCAGAATATATCCGGCGTGGCACGCCACACCAAGAGAATGCAGATGCGCGGCAAGATCCCTGTACTCCGAAACCTGATTCTGGAACTTGCCCTGCGAGCGAAGGTTGTCCCGATTCATGCTTTCGACACCAAAGAAGACCTGATTACATCCGGCCCGCGCAGCAACCTTGAAAAAATCTCCGGGAGGGATCTTCCGGGCTGCGAGATCGCTCTGCATCATGAATGTAAACGGGATGTGTTCCTCTTCGCGCAGATGGATGAGTCCTGCAAAGAGCTCGCGCCATCGCGGATTGCGGGCGATATTGTCGTCTGTAAAAAAGCTGTGTATGATACCCGTCTCATGGTAATTGGCCCGGACAAACTCGACAATCTGGCGGGGTTCCCGGCATCGCATGGTCCGGCCCTGCACGTTGATGATGGTGCAGAAGTCGCAGGTGAAAACGCAGCCGCGGCCGGTATCAATGGTACTGTACGGCGAAGCAAACCCCTTGAGATCGGACTTCAAAAGACGGGGAGTGGGGATGTTGGAAAGGTCAGGAGTTGGACTCAGGAAATTGTACAGCGGTTCCGCATGTCCTGTGAGCACATCCTCTACAATTGCTGGAAGGCGTTCGCCTTCCACTTCGCCTGCGACGAGGGTTATCCCCTTACGCAGCGCATCTCTGAGATCAGACGTGAGACCGACCATGGCGAGCATACCGCTGACATGAAACCCACCTATCATGACTGGAACTTGTGGTAAGAACCACGACGCGATGTCCTGCGCCCGTGGAAACTGATTCGATTGAACTCCGACGAGCATAACGATGGTCTTCACGCCGGGTGTTCTCGAACGCCTCATGATATCCTTCGCCGGGATTCTCTGAATTGCTTCATCGATCGTTCGGACAGTGACCGGCACGCCGCTGAAGAATGGATAGTTCACGATATCACGCGCCAGTGTGGCCATTTGCGTCAGCGTGTTGGAGCGAATAACGCCCACGCGCATCCGGATCGGATATCCGTCATCGGTGTAATTGGTCGGACGGATAAGCGTAATGTCCAGCTCACGCACACCGCAAGCCAGCGCAGTGTGGTGAGAAGATATTGCTTCCGCTATGTTCACTCCTTGCATACTGTTGCTCATTTGCGGTTGTCGATAGGTCTTTTGAGAATCAGCTCAAATGGCCAGCCGGACTTCGACCGGTTGCCGGGCTGCTTCGGTGGCATTGAGATACGCGTTCGGGTCGTGTTGCAACGCCCCTTTGGGCAGCCATTGCCACCACGGCCCCAGGTCCCGTCGCACGCGATCGACGTAGAACTCCGGAATCGTATCCGTTTGTCGCTCGAAGAACGGTCGAAACTCCGGATCCACATTCAGGCGATGCAGGATCTCCGAGTAGTAGTTAATCCGGCCATATCCTTCCGAAGATACTGCCCGAACAACGTTCAACCATTTCGGGATAAACGTCTGAGTGGCGCGTGCTCTTCTATAGATTGCACGCGGCGAGAAGGAGTAGCGCGTAAGATCGATAACATGGTCATAGAAACCCAGCCACGAATAATTCCTGGGCTCGATGTTCATCGCGCCGTTGTTATTCAGGAAATGGAACGGAAACGGAATTACCCGTCCAGCCGCCTGGTAGTGCAGATTCAACGGTGCTGCCTGACCGAACGCCGAGAGGAGAGAGTATCCGGGAAAAGCGCCGGGGGATAAGTCGATGAATCGTTTAGTCAACTCAAACGGCTCGTCTCCTTCATCACCATCAAGACCCAGAACAAAATTCGCCTGAAGGTATGGAACATACCTCAAGATCATATTGACGTGTTCGGATACTTCCAGCACTTTGTCCATCCCGCGCAATTTTCCTGTGCGCGATTTTTCTCCCAGGTCATACCAGGATTCGATGCCCGGGAGAAGGGCCTTGAAACCGTTGCGTCGTAAGCGAATCAGATGCGGCTCGGAAAGCAATGAAAGACTGCTTTCGGCGGCGAAGTCCATACGCCCGGCCGGCACCGCCTCTTCAATGGCGTTCATGCAGTTATCGAACTGGACCCCGAAGTTCGGATCGTGGAATGCGACGAGCGGCCGCTTGAATTTCGTCAACAGGAAGGCGAGGTCTTCCTTCATTTCTCCCATATCCAACGGCTGGTATGGAACGACCGAATCAATACAGAAGCAGCATTGGTACGGACATCCCAGACTTCCCAGCATCGGCACCATCTTGATAAACGGGGCTTTCTTCAGCGTGGGTTCAATGAAGGCCCACCGCTCGCGTACTCCGGGGAGCGAGGTCGGTTGCCCTGGCGAGGAAATGTGTACACCAAGAGGACGGTGCTGTGCACAGTCTGTGAGCACTTGGTGAATGACGGCCTTGTCAGTAAAACCAAGGACATAGTCAAAGTACTTCTGCGCATCCTGCGGATAACAACGCGCATGAGGACCGCCGAGGACTGTCACAGCGCCACCGGATTGCAGTTTGTTGCTGAGTGCGTAGGCGAGTTGTGCAGTTTCTGTAAAAGCGCCGATGAATACGAGGTCAACATCTCCGGGTAACTCATCCACCATGTTCTCAAGCCCTGTGTAGCAGAGGTACGTCACGTCATGTCCTTCCTGCTGACACCAGACGGCAACGGCTTGAGGCATGATGCTTGCGAAGTTTGCATGCATCACGCGCGCCCACAATGTGCGGGTGGGTTTGCTGACAAGATCAATGATGCCGATACGTAGCTTTCGCATGGTGTCCTCCCAAAAAATATTCTCAGACCTGCCCGTGTCGCAGGAGGATTCGCTTTTTTACGGCCTCCCTGACGATGCGCACGAAGACAGGCCGCGTTAACTGCAACAATCTCTATTTCCGCTTTCAGTCCATGCGGAGTTTTCTGTCGCGTTGGTGTACGGAGAATCCGTGTACTTCCGTTGTTGACAAGCAAAAGCTAAAGCTGATTGCTTTCAACGTAGGTAGGTTACGAGTAAGATGAGTAGCTCAAACGATTGAAAGAGGGGCTAGTCCCTTGGAGGGGGTACTATATGTAGGGGTCGTTGGAGTGCGCGAAGCTGGCGATTTCCAAACGCGTATGCAGCGCGAGTTTTTCGAGGATGTTGTGCACGTGACTCTTCACTGTATCGGTGGCGAGGTTCAGACGTTGGGCGATTTCCTTGTTGCTCAGTCCCTCTGCAATGAGTGCAATGACTTCCCGTTCCCGTTTC
>CAZIHJ010000185.1:0-4061 GCA_964538485.1 uncultured Chitinophagales bacterium
GTTCATAGTCGAGCCATTGAAGATAAATTCTCGCTTCTCTTCTTTCGTCTTCTGTGAGGACAATTTCTGTCCGATCAGATGTCGGCTCGATACCAGCAGCTTTGATGTATTGATTATGGAAGTCGATCGCCGTCTTCAGTTTACCATCGTCAGTAACCTGGATCGTGTAAAGCGTGCCGCGTCCCTTGCGTGCCGGGCCGATGCGTGTCTTTGCGCCTGTCAGGTACGTGAGTAACGCGCTACGAGGATTACCGAAGAGGTCGATGGCAAGATCGAACCTCTTCCGGCCCAGTTGCCATGCAACTCGGGGCTGCTCGAAAATGGTAGGTTTGGAGAAATCGAATGGGACGATCTCATTAATATTGGGGTTGTGTTCGAGCAATGATACCGCATTCTTCTCTCCCATGTAAGCGATGTACGCGTCGGGAAATGCGTTGCGTACTGATTGAATTACCGGCGTCGTCAGCACCACATCGCCGATGAATTTCATCCGACTCAGGAGGATACGGGAATATCGGGTCTGGTTCTTCATGGAAGACTCCAATATTCTTCGATCCACTCGCACCGGTCAATCCATTCGTTTATTTCATCCTGAGCGACATCGGTATTGATGAAGTTCAACGATGTCCAAAAGGCCGTTCGGGCTTCCTGGAATCGGCGGAGATGGAAAAGTGCACGTCCCATCGTTTTCCAGCGACTTGCTTCAAGGTGCGGGTTCTCAAGTCCGGGTTCAAGCTGACGTAACGTTGTCAGTGCTTCTTCCCACTTACGGAGACGAGTAAGCACCTTTGCCTTAAGGTATGCCGGCACCCAATCGTTTTCATCGACGACAATCATCGAATCGAGCAATGCTGCGCGCTCGGTGTCCGAGGCAACTGTGTGGAAGTATTTCAGCAACTGCGAACTATTCACGGATTCATTCATTGATTCGCGACAGAGTGCAGCGGTTTCCGTATGGGATTCCACCACATCGGCAGACCCTACTCTTACGAACAGATCGTCCGCAAGCGCTGTATCACCCTGCGCCCAGGCAGCAATCCCCACCAGTACAAACAGTGGAAGATACTGCGCGGGGTTTTTGTCCCTTCGCATGACTGTGTCAAAGGTGGCAATTACGTTATCATACATTCCGGCATACAGTGAGCTCGACACGAAGCCGCTGAGCGCGTCATATCCCTTTGCCTCGCGGTAAGATTCTCGATAGAGCATTGCCGCATTCGCGTATTGCCGTTGTGCAAAGAGCTTCCCTGCTTTCGAGTTCCGCGCCGCAATAACGCGGGCGCACACCTTTTCGAAGATGGCGGGTCGGCGAAAGAGAACATCCACGACATCACGTTCGCTCTCCGGAACCTCGATGCGGTCGAGGTAGGAGTTCCATTCTTCTATGAGCTGAGTGAGTGCGCGTCCATACACCGTCTCGAAGTCGCCGTTTCCGTATACCATCGTCATCAATCGAATACCGTAACGGTCGATGAGGTACCGGCAGAATGAACCGGCAAGCACATAACTGATCGAAGAAGAGCGCGACGCAAATCCCCACGGCGTCATTAGGCGCTCAATGTCGGGCGCAACGCCGAATCGTCTCATCGCTGCCGCATACTGGTGAAGCGTGCGGTGGCCCCAGTTCCATTCAATTGCCATTGCCAGTCCTTCGACAAGCCCGGTACTCAGACTTGCCCGAATAATCGGAGCACCGAAGGGGGCGGCAACGACATGTACAAGCTCGTGCTTCAGTGTTGCATCCAACGATTGCCGCGTAATGTGAACCTGGTTGCTCCACGGCTTGGCAAGATTTGTTTGTCCGGCCCCCATAAGCTGGCGCTTTACATCGGAAGAAGGATAAATGTATGATTCGATGCGTTCGTGTGGGGCGAGATTGAACACCCCGGCAATCTGGTGCAACCGGAATTCATGCTCTGCTGCAATCCACGGGAGATCCTCGTCGGGGATTGAGTCCGGTGAATAATAGATAACGAAGTGCTCGGTCTCTATTCTCCTACCAAGTTCTTGCTGGATATATCCGGATGGCGATTCAAATCCCAACGATGCGCGGAAGAAGTACAAACCAATTATGCTGATGAGAATCGCACCTGTCACTACCCGTCGCTGCGGAACGAATAACGATTTCAACAACACGACTCCCTTGCGCGTCGTGGAGTCCGTTGGACCTGTGATATCAATCAGAATGATTGCCATCCACAGAATAACAGCACCGAGAGCAATTGTCACCAACCGGAAAACAATCAGCGGGGTGGGAATTCCGAGCGCTTCATCGTACGTAAGGCCGGGGAAGTAACCGTAGAAGAAATTATATGAGAAGATTGCGGGGGTGAGGTAACCGAGGCCGGCGGCGTAGGCAAAAGTAAGGAGGGCAAACAGAAAGAACATTGTTCTCGGGTGACGATAATGAACAGCGCAGAAGAATCCAAGGCAGGATGCAAACCAGACACTGACCACGGGAAGAAGAAGAAAGAAGCCGATGCCTTCGAGGAGCGAACAATTCTTCACAAAGAACGCGTTCGTTAGCATTACGACGAGAGGAATAACAAGGAGGACATAATTCAGAACAAGAGCATCCTTGAATGCTCGCACAGTAACTGGCGGGTCAGAAAACTCCTTTGTGATAACGATGAACGCTGCAACGAAGGATGAAAGGACGGCGAAGAGAAGCGAGAACTCGAATCCGAGGTAGTTCAGCAAAGGAACTTGTGTACAGACTATGGAGGCAACGAGGTAGAGTATTGCGGGAAGAATGACGCTTCGCTGTGCCATCATGGAAGATCAGAACTCTTCGCCGGAAACGCGCTCGATCTGCGCGCCAAGACTCTGCAGCTTCTTTTCAATGGCCTCGTATCCTCGGTCGATATGATACACGCGCAGAACTTCGGTCGTCCCCTCCGCTGCAAGTCCGGCAAGAACCAACGATGCGGAAGCGCGCAAGTCCGTGGACATTACCGGTGCGCCCATAAGCTGCTTGACCCCCCGTACAACGGCGGCATTCTCTTTCATTTCTATGTCAGCACCCATGCGGGCAAGTTCCGGCACATGCTTGAAGCGGTCGGAATAGATCATGTCGGTAACAATGGAGGTCCCGCTGGCAATCGCCATCAACGCAATCCACTGTGCCTGCATATCGGTTGGAAAGCCGGGATAGATTGATGCCGTGACATCCACGGGCTTGATGGCACCGGTGGATTCGAGTGTAACGCTGTTCTCGCCAACATTCACTTTGCATCCGGCATCTTCCAGCTTCGCAGTGACTGCTGAAAATTGATTCGGATTCACATTCGTCAGGGTTACCTTGCCTCCGGTTATCGCGGCAGCAACGAGAAATGTTCCCGCCTCAATCCTGTCCGGAATCGTGGTCACGTCTGTCTGATGCAATTCATCAACACCCTCAATCTCAATGCGGTTTGTCCCCACACCGTCAATCTTTGCCCCCATCCCGACGAGGAATTCCGCGAGTGCGGTAATCTCCGGTTCTATTGCCGCGTTCTCGATGAGTGTCGTTCCTTTTGCCAGCACTGCCGCCATCATTACATTCCCGGTCGCCCCGACACTGGAAATATCAAAATGAATCCTCGCGCCTTTCAACCGGTCTGCCTTCGCATTGATATACCCACGCTTCAGATCCACTTCTGCGCCGAGTTTGCGTATTCCTTCAATGTGAAGATTCACCGGACGCGGACCCCAGGCGCAGCCGCCGGGAAGCGAGACTTTCGCGCGGCCGTACCGGGCGACAAGCGGTCCAAGTACGTAAATGGACGCGCGCATTTTCTTCACATGCGTGTATGGCGCTTCGAACTTGTTGACACCAGTCGTGTCCAGCATCAATACATCGGCCTTCATCTCCGATTTCACGCCCATGGATTTCAACAAGCTGGACATTGTTGTAACGTCGCGCAGGTTGGGAGTATTACGAAGCTGGAACTTTCCGCTTGCAAGCAGCGCGGCAGGCATCAGTGCAAGCGATGCATTCTTTGCTCCGCTGATCTTGAGCGTTCCGTTGAGCTTCTTCCCGCCTTGAATGACAAACTTATCCACGCCGTGTCTTTCTCGTA
>CAZIHJ010000186.1:0-4048 GCA_964538485.1 uncultured Chitinophagales bacterium
GGACAGGTGAGGTATGAGTCCGAAGCAGGGCGTTTGTACTGAGGAAGAACGTATCTTGCATATCCCGCGCCGGATGATCCGGAGGGAAGTTCAGAGCCCCGAAGTTGTGATAGTCATCCTCTATTTCCGGACCGTCCGCAATCCCGAACCCCATGGAAACAAAAATCTCCTGGATCTCCTCCATGGTTTGCGTGAGCGGGTGCTTTGTCCCTCGAAACCGGCGCCGCCCGGGAAGAGTCAAATCCACTGTCTCAGCGGCGGCGGGCGCAAGCTTCAGTGATGAGTGTTTCTCGTCGAAGAGGAACTGGACGTGCTGCCGGAGTTCATTTAAGAGTTTACCACACAGAGGTTTGTCCTCCACGGGTACACTCTTCAACATGTCGAACAGTCCGGCAATGAGCCCTTTGCGGGCCAGGAACTTTATACGGAATTCCTCAAGCTGTGACTCCGTGGTAAGAGCATGGAGTTCCGTCTCCGCTTGATGCCGCATGTGCGTGATTTCTGATTGCATAGGAGAAAGAGATGGGTCCCAAAGAAAAAATCCTCCCGCTGAACTTCCGCCAGGCGGAACATCCGGTCAACGGGAAGATTTTGAATTGAGTTATGCTGTAGCGAATTTTGCAACTTCCGCGAAAGCTGTCGGACTACTGACAGCGAGTTCCGCGAGAATCTTGCGGTCGATGGCAACACCCTTCTTATCCAACCCGGCAATCAGTCGGGAATAGGTGGTACCGTTCAATCGCGCAGCAGCGTTGATACGAGTAATCCAGAGTTGTCGGAATGTCCGTTTCTTCGTTTTGCGATCACGATAGGCGTACTGCATGCCCTTGTCAATGTGATGCTTGGCGACAGTAAGGACTTTACTTCTCGCACCCCAATAGCCTTTCGCTTGCGCGAGTATCCGCTTGCGACGGCGATGGGAGGCAACTTTGTTCTGCGAACGAGGCATAGTTGCTCTTGTCCTTGGATAGTGAGAGGAAAACCGGCACCCCGCAACGGGGCCCGGATGGAGAAAATTACTTTACCAACATCATCTTTACAGCAGCGGTGTCTTGTTTGGAGACCAACGCACCCTTGCGGAGTTTGCGTTTTCGCTTCCGGCTTTTCGATGTAAGGATGTGGCTGCGAAACGCCGTTGCACGCTTCACCTTTCCGGTACCGGTCAGGGAGAATCGCTTCTTGGCGCTGCTTCGTGTTTTCATCTTAGGCATCGGGACTTTCCTTTTGGTCGTTTGATTTACTGTCTGCTTTTCTTTTTCTGTCAGGTGCGAGAATCATGATCATGCTGCGACCTTCCATTTTTGCCGCTTGATCGACTTTCGCCACATCGGTCAACCGTTCCAGAAGGCGCGCTAACAACTCAGCACCCTTTTCCTGGTATGTGATTTCCCTCCCCTTGAACACAACAGCGGCCTTGACTTTGTGACCGTCGGAGAGAAACTGATGCGCATGTCGCGCTTTGAAATCAAAATCATGTGTATCCGTGTTGGGATGAAACCGGAGTTCCTTTAACAGCGATACGTGCTGGTGCTTTTTCTGAATCTTATCCTTTTTTGCAATTTCGTACTTGAACTTACCAAAATTAATGATCTTGCAGACCGGGGGTACAGCGCCGGGGACGATCTCCACCAGATCCGCATCCCGTTCACGGGCGAGCGCTACAGCTTCCCGGGGTGTCATGATGCCGAGTTGGCCGCCGCGATCATCAATCACGCGGATTTCGGGGACACGAATTTCTTCATTGATCTTCGGACGCTTTTCTTTGCTGATGGAGTAGTCTCCTATAAAGTGAGAACTCGTTCTCTAATTGCAGTGGTTATTTTCGTACGGAATTCGTCGACACTCATCGCACCAATGTCACCTTTCTTGTGCTGTCGAACTGCAAGAGACCCGGCAGTTCGTTCCTTCTCGCCGACGACAAGCATATACGGCACTTTCTTTGTCTCCCACTCGCGAATCTTATAACCGACTTTTTCGTTTCTGTCGTCTAACTCAACACGGACACCGGAATTCACCATATCGTCGCGAACTTTGGTGGCATAATCAAGTTGCTGGTCGGTTATTGGCAGAACCACGCATTGAACCGGGGCAAGCCATAACGGGAAATCGCCCGCGAAATGCTCGATCAGCACTCCAATAAACCGCTCCAACGAACCGAAAGGAGCCCGGTGGATGATCACAGGGCGGTGCTTTTGGCCATCACTCCCTGCGTATTCGAGGTCAAATCGTTCGGGCATCACGTAGTCCACTTGTACGGTTCCGAGCTGCCATGTGCGCCCGATGGCATCTCTTACCATAAAGTCAATCTTCGGCCCGTAAAACGCAGCTTCACCGATTCCAATGTAGTAATCAAGCTTCATGTGGTCGGCGGCATCCTTAATATCTTTCTCCGCCTGGATCCACAAGTCATCCGCGCCACCATACTTCTCTTTGTTCTCCGGATCGCGGAAAGAAAGTCGTGTCTTGAAGTCCTTGAACCCAAGTGTGTTGAATACTAACTGAATAAGGTCGATAACTGAACACAATTCTTCCTTCAGCTGATCCTGGCGCACATACATGTGTGCATCATCAACAGTAAAAGACCGCACGCGCGTCAATCCGCTGAGTTCACCGGATTGTTCGTATCGATAGACGGTCCCGAACTCAGCCAGCCGCAAAGGAAGATCCCTGTAGCTGCGCGGCTTTGATGCGTAGATCTGGTGATGATGCGGACAATTCATCGGTTTGAGGAGGTATTCCTCATTCTCAACAACAATCGGAGCGAATTGACTATCCTTGTAATATGGATAGTGTCCACTTGTCTTGTAGAGGTTGAGATTCCCGATATGTGGTGTCACTACGGGCTGGTAGCCGCGCTTTCTCTGTTCAGCGCGCAGAAAGCCCTCCAGTGTTTCCCGCAATATCGTTCCTTTGGGCAACCATATTGGAAGTCCCCCACCGACTTTTGGAGTCAGGAGGAAAAGCTCCAATTCTGTCCCAAGCTTTCGGTGGTCCCGTTTCTTGGCCTCCTCAAGTCTCGAAAGGTGCTCATCAAGTTCCTTCTGAGCCGGAAACGAAATTCCGTAGATGCGCTGGAGCATCTTATTTTTCTCGTTCCCCCTCCAATATGCACCGGCAACACTGAGTAACTTAATCGCCTTGATACGTCCTGTCGAAGGGATGTGCGGACCAAAACATAGGTCTGTGAAATTCCCTTGATGATAGAACGTAATCTGCTGGCCCTTGAGACCTTCGAGCAATTCGAGCTTGTATGGGTCGTTCTTTTTCTTGAAGTATGCAACGGCAGTCTCCCACTCCTTGACTTCACGCTGGTATGGAACATCGCGTTTGGCCAATTCCAGCATCTTCGACTCGATCTTGACAAGATCTTCCGCAGTAAGGGAATGATCCCCCATGTCGATATCGTAGTAGAAGCCATTCTCTATCGGAGGGCCAATCCCGAATTTCGTTCCGGGATATAACGATTCGATGGCTTCCGCCATAAGGTGTGCAGAACTATGCCAATAGGTTCTTTTGCCTTCATCGTCATCCCACTTCAGAATTTTTACCGTTGCATCGTTCAAGATTGGACGTGAGAGATCCCACGTTGCTCCATTCACGGAAACAGCCAATGCATGTCGCGCCAGTCCGGCACTGATGCTCTCGGCAACCTGCGAACCCGTCACACCGGCATCGTGGGATCGGACGGTTCCATCTGGAAGTGTTATGTGGATTGAGTTCACCATATTGGCAATTACAAAAAACGTCCCACTTGTCGGAGCGGGACGAGTCTCTTTGTACTGTGGGCGATACAGGAGTCGAACCTGTGACCTCTACCATGTCAAGGTAGCGCTCTAACCAACTGAGCTAACCGCCCAAAGAATAGTTGTACCGAGGGCCGGACTCGAACCGGCACGGGCCTTTCGACCCTCAGGATTTTAAGTCCTGTGCGTCTACCAGTTCCGCCACCCCGGCGGGTGCCGTGTTTCCACCAAACTTCAATGGAGGCGCCGCGCGGATTCGAACCGCCGCATAAAGGTTTTGCAGACCTCTCCCTTACCACTTGGGT
>CAZIHJ010000187.1:0-4014 GCA_964538485.1 uncultured Chitinophagales bacterium
CGCCATCAATCCTCCACCCACCATGAGCAATGATGTGTGCCAGCCGATAATGTAACCGACGCCCATCAATTCCGGAGCGACGTCCATGCCCACCGACGAGCCCGGGTAAAAGGCAAAATCCTTCCCCACGCTCGGTTTCCAAAAACCGCCGAGTGTCGGCAGGCCCTTCCACAGTGCGCCAAGCCCAATGCCTTTGAAGATTTTGGCTGCGGATGTTCCGCCCACTTCCCCAGCTTTGATAATCTCAGCACACGCAGTCCCTTCCGGAAAACGCAACGTGTCATGTTCCTTCACGATCAGATAACGCCGCAACGGAATCATCATCAATACACCGAGGATGCCGCCGGTAAATGCTATCAGTAATGTGATGGACATTTTAAGTGGAAAGCCTAGGAAGATCAGCGCGGGGATTGTGAACACCACCGCCGCGGCAACCGACTCCCCAGCCGAACCGACGGTTTGCACGATGTTGTTCTCAAGGACAGTGTTACCCTTGAGCTTCTTCAAAATAGTAATCGCCATAACGGCAATCGGGATTGACGCGGAGGTTGTCAACCCGACACGGAGGCCGAGATACACGGAGGCCGCACCGAAGAGAATACCAAGCACGGAGCCGAGAATAATACCCCGAACCGTAAGCTCCGCAACCGATTGATCCGGATGAATATAGGGGACAAACGCCTTTTTTGTCGCAGGAGTAGCGAGCATAGAAGTGGTGGCTGGTGGATGAAATTGGATTGGTACTTAAGAAAGCAAAAAACGTGGAAGAATCAACGAGGGCGAGGTTCGCGTAGTGCTAAAGTTTCATTGCTCGGGTTACGCGCGGCGGACAAACGGGGACGTTTGTCCTACTACCTGTTGATCTGAGGAGTAGGTCAAGCGTCCCCGCTTGACCGAAGAGCTCGAACCTTACCACTACCGAGGTTTGCACCTGTCGTTGGAGGGTCGCAGTAATGTGCGCCAAAGGCGCATCCGCCTCTGGCGGAGAGTGTTGTGGGATTTGGGCCGTGATGCACATTGAAACACAAAGCCCGCCTTCGCGGCGGGCTTGATACTCTGTTCAGATTCTTCGGCCCGTCCGCAAAAACGAACGGGGCTCAGAATTTTACAGTCGAGAACCTGGCTAGTCTATTTTCGGTTGCGGTTTACGGGCAACCTTATAGAGCACCATGCCCATGATCGCAAAGCAAATCACACCGAGTAATTCATACCCGGAAACGCCAAGTGCACCGGTTAAGCCATGTTCAAGAGTCCAATCAGTAATTTCCGGATAGAGTACGGTGACAATTGCAACGATAACACCAGTGAGCGCACCACCAGCGACGAGCCCTGTGGCAAACAAGCTTCCTGTGCCAAGCTCGCTATCTTCAACATGCGTGCCCTTTCTCTTCGCAGACCAGTCGGCGATACCCTTGATCGCGCCGCCGGCAAAGATCGGGAGTGTTGTCGAGAGTGGAAGATACGCGCCAACAGCAAACGAAAGCGATTTTACTCCGCACAATTCCATGGTGATGGAAAGAAAAGCTCCCACCAGCACGAACTGCCAGTCAAGATTGAACGAGAGAAGTCCTTTGATCAACGTTGCCATCAACGTACCTTGCGGCGCAGGGAATTTATCCGAGCCGATCATGTGCGTCATCCCGGCCGCGGCCTGTTCAGGCGTCGGCGTATCAAGAATCTGCATCGTTGCACCGATAACCGTTGCCGACGCAATCGCACCAACGAACAAACTGATCTGCTGGTACTTTGGTGTTGCACCGACGATGTAGCCGGTCTTCAGATCCTGGCTTGTGGCACCGCCGTTTGCTGCTGCGATACAAACCATACCACCGACAACAAGTGCGAGTGGTTCATACGAAATTCCCGTCCAGCCGATGGCAATGAAAATTAAGCATGTTCCCATCAGGGTGGCAATGGTCATGCCGGAGATGGGATTGGAGCTTGAGCCGATAATACCAACGATACGGCTTGCAACAGTAACGAAGAAGAAGCCAAACACCACGATGAGCACCCCGACAAGCAGCTTGTTGAGGATAGTGTCGCCCGGAATCTGTGGGAGGAATGCAAGAAGCAATACGAGGCCAAGACTTCCGAATATTACCGTCAGGAAAGACAGGTCCCGCTCGGTGCGAATAATAGTCTTCGCAGCTTGTTTGTCTCTCAGTGTCGCAAGACTGTCTTTGAATGACGAGATAATCGTCGGGAGAGTCTTGATCAACGTAATGAATCCACCCGTTGCAACCGCGCCGGCACCAATTTGCCGTACATACGCACGGTAGACAGCCGTTGCCGTGTTACCAAATGTTTGTGTTGCAGGGTCCCATGTGCCAGGGCCTCCTGCAGTCAGCAGGTCCTTCAGGTAACCGAGCTTGACAAGCTGTTCGGCAATGGTTGTCTGGGGAACGAGCGACGCAAGTAACGGAATCAAACCCAGCCAGGCCATCACACCACCGGCGACCAGTACGCCGGCAATCTTCGGTCCAATGATATACCCGACGCCGAGATACTCCGGCGTAATTTCTCCATTAACAGTTGCGGAGGGAAAGTACTTGTTGCTCTGCTTCGTGACCCACGCCGGTGTTTCTGCAATCACGTGGAAAATTTTCTGAAGGATTGCATAGCCGAGGGCGAAGAAGACTCCCTGGAACGCCGTCTTTGCAAAGTCACCACCCTTGTCACCCGCAATAAGAACGGAGCCGCATGCTGTTCCTTCCGGATACGGCAACACGCCATGCTCTTTCACGATCAACGATCGGCGCAACGGAATCATCATCAACGTTCCGAGAATACCGCCGAAGAGTGACAGAAGGAAAATCGTCCAGTAGTTGAAGTAGTCAGCCCCGACACTCTTTCCCGCCTCATTCAGGGAGAGGAAGAGGAAACCGGGCAGTGTGAAGACCACGCCGGCGGCAATGGATTCGCCAGCCGAACCGGCTGTCTGGATGATATTATTCTCAAGGATGGTGGTCTTGAGAAGTTTCTGTCCGATGGAAATTGCCAACACGGCAATCGGGATCGAAGCCGAGACAGTGAGTCCGGCTTTGAGGGCAAGATACACGGTCGCCGCGCCGAACACGATCCCGAAGAACGCTCCGAGTACCACCGATTTGACGGTGAACTCCGGAATGATCCTTTCGGGAGGGATGTAGGGCTTGTGCGCTACCACATTGCCCAAGTTCTGCTCTGCCATGCATTCTCCTTTGTTAATTGGTGAGATGTGAATGACGTATGGTGGATATTCTCCCGCACAACTTTCTACACGTTACGCGTAAACAACGCTTTGAAGACATACCCCGCTATTTCGGGATTCTCTTTGAACCGCCGCACGGAGTATGCGTACCAGTGCTCTCCAAACGGAACATACAGTCTAAGCTTGTGCCCCTCGCGCACCAACTTGCGCCGCAACTCCGGCCTGACGCCAAGCAGCATCTGAAATTCGTACTGATCTTTTTTCAATCCCAACTGTTGAACGATACGTTGTGCCCCGTCCACAAGCACCGAATCGTGGGTCGCAACACCGACGTAACAGTTGTTCCCCAACATCATCTCAAGCAGCTTCAGATAATTCTGCTGTACTTCTTCCCTTCCCTGAAACGCGATGTGCGCCGATTCTTTGTAAATGCCTTTGCAGAGACGGAAGTTCGTTTTATTCTTCACCAGCATCTTGATGTCGTCTTCCGATCGGCGCATGTACGCCTGTAGGACGATGCCTGTCTTCGGAAATTCTTTGTTGAGTGCCTGGAAGATAGAAATCGTGTCCGTCGTACAACTTGAGTCTTCCATATCAAACCGCACGAACGTGTTGTAGCCCGCTGCTACCTTCAGAATCTCGCGCACGTTCTCCCTGCAGAAATCAACGCCGAGTTTCAATCCGAGAGAGGTGAGTTTGATGGAGAGATTGGAGTCGAGTTTCTCCCTCGTTATAGCGTGCAACGCTTCAATGGATTGGTTGCGCGATTGAATCGCCTCGTCCTCGTTGGTGATGTCCTCACCAAGGACATCCAGCGTTGCGCA
>CAZIHJ010000188.1:0-3958 GCA_964538485.1 uncultured Chitinophagales bacterium
GAGCAAGAATAGTGGTGTTGGCATTCATGGCGATGGTACAAACAGTGTTTGCTCAGCCACGACCCGATTCTCAACCAGATCCTGACATGGTCTTCTACGAGGCCGTAAACCTCGCGACCAGTGACCCAACCGTTTCGCGTGTGGATATCCACTACCGCGTCGCAGAAGGGTTTTTTGTTGCCATTCGTAACGACGAACGTCCGGAATCGTCACCATTCAAGCGTCGCGGCGAAGTCCTGATTGAATTGATCGATTCGACAGGGATCTCGCGTGCGAGAGATATTGATCGATTGGAATTCGGAGCCGCAACATCAGAAAGGGAGTTTGGACCTCTTCGCTGGAGACAGGCAATGGTCTCCTTTAGCGTTCCACCCGGTACATACACGATTGCATTCGAAATCGACGACCTCGAGTCCGACCGCCGTTTTGTTCAACGCGAACGACGTGTGGAAGCAAAGAACTTCGGCCTGCCACAAATTCAATCTTCCACTCCTTTTTTTGTTCGTGGCCCAATCTCCGGAACATCATTCCCGCAATCAATTACCCCGGTGAATCATGGCGCCGACTTGCTCTACGCTACTGAAGCAGGGCTGTATGTTCAGCTAACTTTTCCAGCTGCAGTGTCTCCCATTACCCGCGTGGAATCATCGATCAAGGCATGGCATGAAGAAACCGACAACCAGGCGATAATCCAGAGTGATACATTGGCGCACATTCTTGCAGTGGATAATCCAGTCCTTGATCTGAGGGAAGACACAGATTCAATACGGTACAACATCACCTCATTACCGACAGGAAATAGTATCGGTATACTGATTCCGCTGAAAGCCGCCGACCTGGCTCTGAGACGTTATGAACTGACGGCAAGGATTGTTCACGCATCTGGATCAACCGATGTGCGTCTACCGTTCAGGGTTGTATGGCCGGATATGCCCTTCTCCCTTCGCAACATCGAACTGGCGCTTGCTGCGTTACGCTTCATCACGAAGCCCGATCAACTCGATTCCCTCACTGGCGGCTCGTTCGAACAGCAGAGGGATAAACTCGAACAATTCTGGAAGGAAAAAGACGGCACGCCGGAGACAATGGTGAATGAAGTAATGACTGAATACTATCGACGCGTCGATCATGCCATGAGGACATTCGGCACTCTCAAGGAACCGGATGGATTGCGCTCGGATCGCGGACGAGTGTACGTCCTGCATGGCATGCCAACACGAACGGAGAGAATTCTGGATCCGGGCATGGGATTCCAGGAAGTATGGACCTATGAGCGTATCAACAAGAAATTCATCTTTGCGGATCAAAATAAATCCGGCAACTATGTCCTTGTGTCATCGCAATCCTTATGAAACAAAAACCTATCATCGCCATCACCGTTGGTGACTATAATGGGATAGGACCTGAAATCGTTCTTAAAAGTATCCTGAATCGGGAAGTCAGGCGATGTTGTTCTCCGATTCTGGTTGGCCCGATGTCGGTGTTTGAATACTACGCAAAACGCAATCGTATCGGGGTTCAGTTAAATCGTTGGGACAGTCGAAAGAAAACAGGATTTCCAATCGTCGAACCCCGATTGCTCAAGGATCCGGTTATCCGTCCGGGGAAAATCTCAGCGCACGCAGGAAGAGTCTCCGCACAATCGGTGGCGATGGCAGTAGAGCTTGTCCGTTCTGGAAATGCGGAAGCAGTCATCACCGCACCGGTATCCAAGAAGGCAGTACACCTGTCGGGATTACGTTTTCCGGGGCAGACCGAAATGCTTCAGCATCTCACAAACTCCCGATCCGTTGCCATGATGCTCGTCTCCAACACCATGCGCGTCGGACTTGTGACAATTCACACACCACTCAAGAACGTGGTGGCAGAACTTACCTCGGAACTGTTGCGCAAACGTATCCGGCTGATCTACAACGCGCTTGTTCAGGATTGGCATATTCCCAATCCCCGGCTGGCCATCCTTGCCCTCAATCCACACGCAGGTGAGGGGGGCAGTATCGGGCATGAAGAGCGGACGGTTATCGAGCCGGTTATACGGCAGCTGTGTTCGCAGGGAATGCGTCTGAGTGGCCCCCACCCTGCCGACGCGTTCTTTGCTCGCTATAGGACGGAGAGCACCGATGCAATTGTTGCAATGTACCACGACCAGGGACTGATCCCGCTGAAAATGTCTTCAATCGGAAAGGCGGTGAATGTCTCTGTAGGCCTACCGATCGTGAGGACGTCACCTGATCATGGAACGGCGTTCGATATTGCGGGTAAAGGAATCGCCGATCCGGCAAGCATGATTCAATCAATCATTCTTGCTGTGCAACTGGCATCCAATCGAAGGAGTGACCGGAGGCGTCATGGTTAGTCTCAGCGACGTTAGCGTTGCGTTCAATGGACACACAATCCTGGATGAGGTTTCACTGCAGGTGAAGCCGGGAGAGTTTGTGTTTCTCGTGGGACAAACCGGATCAGGCAAGAGCACACTTCTCAGGCTGATGTATATGGATTTGGTGCCGAACAAGGGTGTGGTGTCTGTGGGGAAATACATGTCCTCAAATATCACGGAAAAGGAAAAGCCATACCTTCGCCGGACACTCGGAATTATCTTTCAGGATTTTCGATTGTTGGATGACAGGAACATCTTCGACAATGTTGCCTTTACCCTGCATGTAACAGGAGTGCGGTCCAAAGAAATCAAGAAGCGGGTGCTACATGCCCTCGCCGATGTCGGTCTTAGCCATCAACGCTATAAGATGCCTCATGAACTTTCGGGCGGTGAACAGCAGCGCGTGGTAGTGGCAAGGGCACTTGTCAACAATCCGCTTTTCCTGCTGGCAGACGAACCCACAGGTAATCTTGATCCCTCAACGTCATTTGAAATCCTTCAACTCCTCAAGGATATCAATACACGCGGTACCGCAGTGATTATGGCAACGCACAACTACGATCTTGTGAGGAAGGTGAACGAAAGGATTGTACAGATCAAGAATGGGAAAATTTTTGACGTGGAAATGAAATAAGATCTGTTATCCGGAAACTGCTTCCACCCTTTTTACCTCAGGCACTTCCTTCATCAAGGCACGCTCAACACCAGCACGCAACGTCAATGTGGACATGGGGCAGATGAGGCACGTCCCCTGCCACTGAAGTTCTACTATCCCCTCTGGCCTGAACCGTACAAACCGGACATCCCCTCCATCCGCATGCAGATACGGGCGAATCGTTTCCAGAGCGTCTTCTATGCGATGTTCCAAGTCGTCCATACTGGGGGGGGATGCTATGGCATCAGTTGAATATCGACGGCGTGCGCATTCTGGGCAGAATTGCGAATGCTGATCTGCGCTGCCATATTTCGGGCTATCTGAAAGAAGGGAACCGCCTGCAACTGTTGCGCCTCATTCACTACAATCGGGCACCCGGCATCACCACTGCGCCTGATGTTTGTGTAGATCGGAATCTCGCCCAGGAACGGTACACCGAGTTCCCCCGCAGCTTTTTGGCCACCCCCATTGTCGAATATTTCTTCACGTTCCCCGCAGTGGGCGCATACAAAGTAGCTCATATTCTCGACTATTCCCAGAATGGGGACATTGACCTTGTCGAACATCGCATATCCCTTGCGCGCATCAGCAAGCGAAATATCCTGTGGTGTTGTTACAATCACCGCACCGGTCAATGGAATCGTCTGCACCAGAGTAAGTTGAATATCACCAGTTCCGGGAGGAAGATCAAAAATCAAATAATCGAGTTCGCCCCAATCAACATCAGACATGAACTGCTTTACTGCGCCGCTTGCCATCGGCCCGCGCCAGATAACGGCCTGCATCGGGTCAATCAGGAAGCCGATTGACATCACTTTCACGCCCCAATTCTCAAGCGGTTGAAGCTTCTGATTCTTGATGGGAGGACGTGCGTTCACCCCCATCATGAGTGGAATACTCGGTCCATAAATATCGGCATCAACAAG
>CAZIHJ010000189.1:0-3891 GCA_964538485.1 uncultured Chitinophagales bacterium
GGTGCCGGTCAGGGAGTGCTCGAGTCCATTATTCCCGGTGTAACGGATCTTCATCCAACCTACAATCCAGCTTTTGGTGGGACAAACCCCGAACCCCTTGCGCACAACCTCGGTGAACTCATGCGCCGGGTCAAGTCGGATGGTTTCCACATCGGCATTGCCACTGACGGGGATGCCGATCGCATTGGCGCCGTGGATGAACAGGGAAACTTCGTCGACTCCCATCGCATCTTCGCGTTGCTGCTGAAATATCTCGTGGAACAAAAACATTTGACCGGCGAGGTGGTCAAGTCGTTCTCCGTATCACAGATGGTTGACAAGCAGTGCAAGAAGTACGGTCTCACGATGCACGAAACCGCAATCGGCTTCAAACACATTTGTCGACTGATGACTGAACGAGACGTCCTTATCGGCGGCGAAGAAAGCGGCGGACTGGGAGTGAAGGGGCACCTTCCGGAGCGCGACGGTATTTTCCTGGGATTGTTGTTGTGTGAGATGATGGCGGTACGGAAGAAGACGCTCAGTGCGCTCGTACAAGAATTGATGGACGAGTTTGGTCAACAGGAATTCCATCGCATCGACCTTCACGTGACCGAAAAGGAAAAGATCGCCATCATCAAGAAGTATACAAAGGGCGTGAAAGAGATCGGCGGATACGCCGTGACAGGCAGGAAGGATACCGATGGATTCAAGTTTTTCGTGGAGGGAGGCTGGGTGCTCGTGCGTGCGTCTGGCACCGAACCCCTTATCAGATTCTATGCAGAGGCAGAGAGCCGCGAGAAAGTCAACGCACTACTCGCCGCTGCAACGGGACGATAAAACATAACACTCAAGGGACACAAGTAATGCAGTCCAAGATGTTCTATAACATCATGCCCGATGGTACGGTGAAACAGGTAAACCCCTTCACTGGTACGGAGGTATGGTCTGTGGCCGGCCGCGGACGCAAGCCACTCACGAACGACGTCAAGCCCGTGTCAAAGCCGGTGGAGATCCACAGTCCGGAGGATTACTGCAGTTTTTGCCCGACCCGCTACTATGAAACGGTCCCCGAGAAATCCCGAATGGTGCTGCGTGATGGACATTGGGAGCGCCTGGATTTTCTGCCGCCCGATAAGTTCACGGAAACCACGGCTGAGTTCCGGCGTGTGGGAAATATGTTTGAGATCGTCACACTGGATTACTGGCGGAAAAACTACGCGTACAAGATGGTTGCCCAACGGCAGAAATGGAAGGAAGATTACCTTGCCAATCCGACCGGCCTGAAACACATTACGGAAGTCATCCACTACAAGCTGAAACAGGAAGGGAAGACCGACGAACAGATAGAAAAGATGCCTCTCTCCGAACGTCTTGCCATTGCCGACGCGTTCTTTGGGGGCGGCCATGAAATGATCATAGCGAAACGACATTTTCGGGATGGTGCCGCGTTCGAGAATGACCTGTTCCATTCCGGCGACTTGTCGCTCGAGGAGCATTACCGCTATTTCAAGTTCACCATTGACGCCATCAGCGACACCGTCGCGGCCAACCGGTACGTTCGCTACATCAGTGTGTTTCAGAACTGGCTGCGACCGGCGGGCGCATCATTCGACCACTTGCACAAACAGATTGTTGCTCTGGACGAGTGGGGAGCGTCCATCGAAGATCAAATTGCAATGTTGCGGAGCGATCCGAATGTCTTCAACGAATTCGGTGCGAACTTCGCAGCGCACCACAATCTCGTCTTTGCAGAAAACGATCACGCCGTCGCATTTGCCGGAATTGGCCACCGCTATCCCACTTTGGAGATATATTCACGAGCCCACGCAGGGCGTCCGTATGAACACTCCGACGAAGAGATCCGGGGGTTCAGCAACCTCGTGCATGCGTGTCATGCCGCCATGGGTCCCGGAATCTCCTGTAATGAAGAATGGTACTACACGCCGATCGACGCTGTGTACAAAATGCCGTGGCATGTGCTCATCAAATGGCGTGTGAATGTTCCCGCCGGATTTGAGGGAGGAACCAGCATTTTTATCAACCCCATGACGCCTATCGATTTGCGGGACCGGATGGTTCCCAAACTGTACCAATTGCGCGATGAAAATAAGATCGACCGTATTCGGATTGCCGAAGAATGCCGCGTCGATCCCAATCCTTTGAAGTACTATCTGAAATAACATCTCCACGTTCACGCCTCCAATGCACCTCCATTACCGCAGCTACGGCAAAGGACATCCATTCATTCTCCTTCACGGTCTGCTCGGTTCACTCGATAATTGGGCGACGCTCGCCAAACGGTGGGCGGATCATTTCCACGTGTTTGCCTTCGATGCACGCAATCATGGTCGTTCGGGACACTCCGGCGTAATGAACTATGATGTGATGGCGGAAGACCTGCGAGCGTTCATGGATGAGCACGGAATCTCCTCGGCATTTCTGCTTGGTCATTCGATGGGAGGAAAAACGGCGATGCAGTTTGCTGTTCGACATCCCAATCAGGTGGAGAAATTGATTGTTGTTGATATTGCCCCCAAGGCATACGGTCGGAGACATGATCATATCTTTGAAGCGCTCTGCTCCCTCGATTTGAACACATTCCACCACAGGAAGGAAATCGAGGCCGCCCTTTCTCAAAAAATTCATGAACCGGCAACCGTACTCTTTTTGCTCAAGAACCTCGCGCGGGACGAGGAGGGAAGATTCAAATGGAAAATGAACTTGCCGGTTCTCAAGAAACATTACGATGAGATCAGCGCGGGGCTGCCGGAAGATGCGAAGTTCGAGAATCCTGCGCTCTTTGTGCGAGGTGGGAAGTCAACCTATATTCTGGATGAGGATCGCGCGTTAATAAAGAAGATTTTCCCCCGCTCGAATATCCTTACGGTAAAGAACGCCGGACATTGGGTTCACGCCGATGCGCCGGATGAACTGGAGAACACCGTTGTGGGGTTTCTTTCCGCGAAACCATAACCTACCGCGATAGCGAGTCCTGTTTTGCGGGGATAAACACAGGCAATTCCTCTCTTCCACTCCAATCCTCAAAGGACCCGTCATAAAGATGAACCGTGTAGCCGAGCTGCTTTGCGGCGAGATAGACAGTGCTTGCGGTCTGGCCGACGTGACAATAGGCAGTAACGTCATCACCGGGTTTGACACCTGCCTGGTCAAACCGTGTTTTCATCGAATCCAGTGAGACGTATTTGTTTGTGGAATCGATCAATGTTGTGAAATAGATATTGACTGCACCCGGTATGCGTCCAGCCCTGGGAAATCCGCCGCCGTTGCCGGCATAAAACTGCGGAGCGCGGGCATCAATAATTGTCTTGCCCGACATGTTTAGTCGTTGCTGCACAAAGTCTGCGTTCACGAGAACATCCGGCTTGACCTGCGGAGTGAATGACGAGCGTTGATACACCGGCAACTCCTTCGTCACCGGCAACCCTTCCGCTTTCCATGCTTCGATCCCGCCGTCGAGAACATGGGTGCGCTCCCCCATGCCGAGGTATTCCATCGTGATGTACATTCTGGCTGTCGGGCTGACGTTCCCGGCAACGCCGTAGAGAACAATTGTAGATGAATTTGAAACGCCGAGACCGTCGAGCAGTGTATCAAGTTGCGCCAGAGGCACAAGTTCAAAGTTCAGTTCCGGGTTTGCGATTGCCATCCAACCGGGCCAGAGGAATCGGGAGCCGGGGATGTGCTCTTTCAAGTAATCGCGTCTGTTTTGCGCGACGTTCAGGATAACGACATTCGGGTCGTTGAGACGTTCGGCGAGCCACTGCGGAGTGACGAGGGGCTTATGAGCGTCGTTTGGTCCGGCAAAGAGGATCGAATGTGCGACCGCGATCAGTAGCGAGAACGTCAGGAATTTCATTGCAACCTCCGGATGAATGGGGAAGGATAGTG
>CAZIHJ010000190.1:0-3841 GCA_964538485.1 uncultured Chitinophagales bacterium
TGTCAAAAAAACATCGCGTCCAGATTATTACATTCAAGAGACAATACCCATCGTTCTTGTTCCCCGGCAAGACTCAAAAGGAAACCGGCGGCGAACTGATGCGTGTACCAAGCGAGGTACTCGTGGACTCCATCAACCCGTTCAATTGGTGGAGTGTGGGAAATGAGATTAATCGTCGCAAACCCGACCTGATCATCTTCAAATACTGGCTGCCGTTCTTCGGTCCATGCTTCGGCACAATTGCGCGCCGTGGCAGGCGCAACGGGCGGACAAAGGTGATGTACATCTGTGATAATGTGATACCGCATGAAAAGCGGCCGGGGGATATGGCCTTCACTCGCTATGCCTTCAAGCCGGCGGACGCTTTTATTGTTCAATCGGGCGCTGTGGAGAAGGATCTGAATTCCTTCCGGCCCAACTCCCGATACAAGAACGTTCCCCATCCCGTCTATAACATTTTTGGTGAGGGGATCCCGAAGCAACAGGCGCGTAACGAGTTAAACCTGAACGCGGAAAGATATCTCTTGTTCTTCGGCTATATCCGGGCGTACAAGGGACTCGATGTGCTCCTGCGGGCACTTGCGATAGCGCGGAAGGAGCTTGATGTCCGCCTCCTCGTTGTCGGAGAGTTCTATGATGACGAACAAAAGTATCGACAGCTCATTAACGACCTGCAGATCGAATCCGCAGTAACGGTGAACGCGGACTATGTCGCCAATGACAGGGTCGGCCGGTATTTTTCTGCTGCGGATGCCGTGGTTCTTCCTTACATCTCGGCCACACAAAGCGGCATTGCGCAGATTGCATACAATTTTGATACTCCGGTAATTGCCACAGATGTCGGTGGGTTGGGTGAAGTAGTACTGGATAACACAACCGGGTTCCTGGTACCGCCAAGTGATCCCGAAGCTCTGGCAAGAAGCATCGTCCGGTATTATCGTGAGAACCGTGAACCGGAGTTTACCAGGCATGTGCGCGAAGAGAAGAAGAAATACACCTGGGAAGCCCTTGTCACTGCCATAGAAGAGCTTGCGGCATGAACAACGATTGTATTATTTGTGGCTCGTCTGGGGATGTCTTTCTTTGCAGGAAGAACGGCTTCGATCTGTACCGCTGCGAGAACTGCGGTCTCGTGAGGGTCATCCCCCCTCCTTCCAGGGAACAACTGGAAAGCTACTACAAGGATGGCTACCGGCAATTCCGGTACTCCTTTCGCACACCGCTCACAGATCCGCCACGAAGGAAAATGGGGGAACTGAAAATCCTTGAGAGGTACTGTTCATCGTCGTCCTTGCTCGACGTCGGAGCGGCATACGGACACTTTATGCACAATGCGAAGCAATACGGGTGGGATGTGACCGGCGTTGAACCGCAGGACGAAGCGCGCATACTCGCGCAATCGCGATTCCGGCTCAAGATTCATGAAAGTCTCGCTGACGCGCCGGACAACAAGTTCAGCGTCGTTACACTCTGGCACGTCATTGAGCATATTACCACACCGTATGAATTCATCGGCGAGATACACAAGAAACTCGTCCGTGGCGGTACATTCGCTCTCTCAACTCCGAATCTTGACAGTCTGAGCGCAAAGGCCACCGGGCAAAGTTGGGGATGGCTCTCGCCCCCGGACCATGTTATCCTCTATTCACCGAAGACACTCTCCCGACTTCTTGAACAGGCCGGGTTTGAAGTGCTTCACCTGGAAACCCGACGCGGCCCCGCACGCAACATTCTTCTTCTGGTGCTGCAAGGGATTGTCTACCGGCTTGGACTATTCAATCGCGTGAAAAGCTCGGTGCAGCATGCTGTCCAGGAATACCAGTCCGCACGAACTGTACAAAAGCGCATCAATGTTTTTGTCGTCGTTGAAAAGATCACCGAAGCCGTGACGTTCCTTCTGACGCCGGTCTTGGCCATATTGTGGAAGCTCGGCCTTGGCGATGAAGTGTATGTGATAGCAAGAAAAAAGAGAGACGCGTGATGAGCGTAAGCGAACACACAACAAAGTACTGGCAATACCAATACGACGTGGCGATGGGCCACATGGTACCATTGTTGCAGGCGTGGGGTGTGCGCTTGAACGGAGCCGATGTGCTGGATGTCGGATGCGGATCGGGGGGAGGCACGTGCGCAACGCTCGATGCAGGCGCCCGGTGCTGGGGGTTTGATATTAACCCGCGGCTGATTGATGAAGCCCGCGCGTTGAAAGGGAACCGGGCTATCCACTTCGAGTCCGGCAACATGTACGAACAGGCCGTCCCCTTCGGCGGACAGAAATTCGATCTGGTGGTGCTGCACGATGTGTTCGAGCATCTTGATGACAAGGATGCGACCATGCAGAAACTTGCAAGCTACCTTCGCCCGGGCGGGAAAATACTCATCACCTTCCCTCCGTATTTCTCCGCGTACGGAGCCCACCAACAACACTTGCGCGCACCGTATGCCAAGCTGCCATTCTTTCACCTGCTTCCCTTTGCCATGTCATCGATTATCCCGTGCTTGAAGGGAGAACACCCCTACGTGATCGAGGAAGTCACAAAGCTCGGACGATTGAAAATGGGGATGAAGGCATTCGAGCAGATTGCAAGGCACAATGGAATGGCCATTGCAGGGAAGCAGGCGTATATTATCAGTCCCAACCATATCCGGTTCGGACTCAAACCCATCGCTGCGGGGCCTGTGGCGGAAATCCCGTTGCTGGGTGAGCTCCTCTGCACGGGTGTTGTGTATCTTCTTTCACCTCTTTCACCAGCCCTGGAGAAATTCTCGTGAAGATCGCTGTCGTGTTCGGGACAAGGCCGGAAGCAATCAAGATGGCCCCGATCATTAAAGAGCTCGAACGCCGTTCGATTACTCCTGTCGTTATCGTCACCGCCCAGCACCGTGATATGCTGGACGTTATGCTCAATGTGTTTGCCATCCGGCCTGATCACGATCTCGACGTCATGCAACACAACCAGGATCTCTTCCATACCACAACGACTGTCCTGGAAAAGATAAAAATCGTGTTACAGCAGGAGCAACCGGACATTGTCCTTGTGCAGGGAGACACCACAACGACATTTGCAACGAGTCTCGCAGCATACTATCTGAGAATTCCCGTCGGTCATGTTGAAGCCGGCTTGCGGACCTGGAACAAATTCAATCCGTTCCCGGAGGAGATCAACCGCCAGCTCACGACACGTATTGCCGACTTTCATTTTGCACCAACCGCCGGGTCCAAAGAGAATCTTCTGAAGGAAGGGGTAAACAGCGCAACCATTCATGTCACCGGTAATACAGTTATCGATGCGTTGATGATGATTGTTGATCCCCACTTCGCATTTACTGAGCCGCCGCTCAGCACCATTGATTTCGCCCGACGTCGCGTCATTCCGTTGACGGCACACCGACGCGAGAACTTCGGGGAGCCGATGAAGAATGTGTTCGAGGCGTGCCGGTACATTGTAGAGAAGTACCACGATGTTGAGTTGGTGTATCCTGTCCACCCCAACCCGAATGTCCGTGAAATGGCTGCGTCGATACTCAGCGGAGTGCCACGCATTCACCTTATCAAACCGTTGGACTACAAACCATTTGTGCAGTTGATGGATAGATCGTTTTTCATTCTCACTGATTCCGGCGGTGTGCAGGAAGAGGCGCCGTCACTCGGTAAGCCCGTGCTCGTGCTCAGAGAAACCACCGAGCGACCGGAAGCCATTGAAGCAGGTACGGCACGACTTGTCGGAGTACAGAAAGACGACATCATTCGTGAAGCAGAGCGGCTGCTGAACGACAAGAACGCATACACAGAAATGGCGTCGAAGGTGAACCCGTACGGTGACGGCAAGGCCGCCCAACG
>CAZIHJ010000191.1:0-3775 GCA_964538485.1 uncultured Chitinophagales bacterium
TATGCAGACGCGCCCGCTTTCAACATCTCCGACACAATATCCTTGCTGGCATGCATTGAGAGTGCGATAACTTTTACTGAAGGAAACTCGCGGAGAATCTGCCTGGTTGCCTCGATGCCGTTCATTCCAGGCATGGTAATATCTATGACGACAACCTCGGGTCGATGCACACGCGCAAGTTCGATGGCTGCGATTCCGGAACCCGCCATCGCCACAACTTCCATCCCCATTTCATGTTCAATGATACTTCTCAATCCTTCCCGGACGATCGTGTGATCATCCGCGAGCAGAATGCGAATCGACAAGGTGTTTCTCCGTTACCGTTGTGGTCAATGCTGTAGGCTTCAAAGGAACAACAAGGGTGAAGGTTGTTCCTTCACCGGGTGGTGAATGCACATCAATCGTTCCACCAAAAAACTCAAACCGTTCCCGAATATTAAACAAGCCGAATCCTGTTGACGACTTCATCGATTCGCCAATGCCATTGCCGTTGTCACGAATCACCGCCTGTAGTGCAGCGTCAAAGGTCTGCAGGTTTACCTCAACGGACGATGCCCCGGCATGCTTGACGATGTTGACAAACAGCTCGCGGATTGCGGAGAAAAGTATGGCACGCACATCGTCATCCAGGTGCGGTGAATTCCCCTTGTGGACAACGTTTACTGTGATACCCTGCTTGTCAAAGATCAGGCCTGCAAGTGATTGCACCGCGGCAGGAAGCTCGAGAGTATAGAGAATCGGCGGACTCAGTTCGAGAGTGAGTGAGCGCGTCTGATGAATGGCTTCTTCGATGATTTCACGGATGTCCTTGAGATCCTCCGGCTTGATCGAAGACCGTTTCTCCAGTAGCCTGATGCGCATTTTCCCCAGCGCAAGGTTCTGACCGATGACATCGTGAAGGTGTACCGCCATCCGTCTCCGTTCACGTTCCTCCATGACGGAGATTTCAGACGTCAGTTCCCTCAATCGGCGATGCTGGTCGCGGATTCGCGTTTCGGCATCTTTTCTCTCCGTGACATCGAACGCAGTGCTGAGAAACGCTGAGACATCCTGGAACTGTACCGGTCCCCACGTCAAGTCAATCCAGCGCGCCTCTCCGGTTTTCTTCACAAGCCGCAGTTCCCGACTATACTGCGACGAATCCTGCAAGGCAAGCAAGCGATCGTAAGCGCGGCGGTCATCAGGATGAATGAGCGAGGAGAACGACATATTTACAAGTTCGTTCAAGTTCCAACCAGTAAGACGCTCCATTCCGTTGTTGGCAAAAAGGATCTTCTGCGAATCATGAATGACAATCGCCGATCGCGTCAATTGGGCCACGGCCCGAAACTTTGCCTCGCTCCTTTTCAGTTCCTCAGCATGTCGTTGCTTGCGGATGAACTGATTTACAGCCATGGAAATACTGAGAAGAATCAGCACCAACCCCGGCCAGAGAATGTATGGTCTAAGGAAAAGAGGCTCCAAAACAACAAACGAAACTGTGGCACCGTCAGGATCGACGGTTCCTCCTAATCCCTGAGCCTGGATCTGGACGGAATGAGTTCCGGCAGGAAGATCAGTGAGGGTAACGCTGCTGGTGATATCCCACCCCGACCAACCGGTTGTTTTCGTCCGGTAACGTGTGAGAATCTGATCCGGAGCGAGCTCTCCCCAAAATGCGAACGCATTCCACCGGACGAGAACGCTATTCCCCTCGACAACCGCTTTTTGCGCAACCACGCGGGGCGGTGGAAGGACCCGGTGGCTCAGATCGAGAATGGAGATCCCTCCTCCCTGGGTCCCGGCATACACCTTGCCTGAAACCGGCAACACAGGCCAGATAGACGGATGGGGCATTCCTCCTTGTCCGTCACCACGCGTCCAATTGCCGTCACGATAAGAAGCTACGCCCCCGGCAGTCCCAAGCCAGATGGCACCGGATGAATCCGGACTTATATCCCAGACATGGTTATTCACCAACCCGTCGGCTGTCGAAAAGTAGCGGACAGAGTTGTCGCTATCGATGTACCCGAGGCCGGTCTCTGTTGGTGTGGTCGCGTGTCCAAACCAAACCCGTCGGTTCCGATCAACCGCAAGGGTGAAAACCCGATCATTCCTGAGTCCTTCCCGGGTAGTATAGTGTTTCCACAAGCCATCCTTCAGATGAAAGAGCCCTTGGAATGTTCCGAACCACTTTTCGTCATCCGAAATACCGGCAAACGAGTAAACGCGCGTATTGGGAAGGTCGGGCGTCCCTGCCCAATAACGGAGACGGCCACCCGACAACGTGTAGATGGCCGGAGAAACTGGTGGTTGACGATTTTCGTCTTCATTTGTCCCGAGAAACCAGAGATTACCGCGCTGGTCTTTTTCTATTCCGTGAAAGCGAACGTGGTCTGTTGCAGTATCTGCCTCTCCACGCCACCAATTGCTGCCATCCCATCGGAATGCACCTGTAAAGGATGACCCGCTGGATATCCAGACATTGCCGAGTGAGTCCTCGCCAAGTCCGGTCACGACAAAGAGTCGGGTACCAAGAACATTCGTGATTGTCTTGAGTTCTCCATCGGGTTTCTGAATAACGACACCGTCACTTGTTCCAAACCACACATCGCTGTTCCTTGTTTTGATGATGGCGTTGATGGAGTTCCGTGGATCGGGGGACGGAAATCTTTTTGTGGTCCACCGGGACGGGGCGGCGTTAAAGAGAAAGAGCCCCTGATTAGTACCCACCCACAAGTCGCCATTCGTCCGGAATTGAAAGAACGTTATATCGCGCGGTGGAAAGCCAACCGTTTCCCATTTCCCCGCCCTCCGGAACCGGACGTCATCGACGTGGTAGGAAACGATCGCCTCTCCTTCTGGGCCGACATCGAGAATGCGGGCGACAGCCCCCCGTTCACCAGAAACAAGACGGGGCTGCAACTCCTCGGACCATTCCCACAACCCCCTCTTTGAGAAGGGATAGGAGATGGAGACCAGACCGGTGCCCTTCGCGTTTTCTGCAGCAGAGCCGATACCAATCGCGCCTCTCGTGATCCGGAGCTTCAATGCCGCGGTGTTTCCATCGGTAATGAACAGTCCATCGTTCGTACTCACCCAAAGTCTGTCGAATGAAGTTGGCCAGACTCCCCGGATGGTATGCAAGCGCAACTCTTCAAGGAATGGTTTTTTTCCCGTTGGATAGGTATCCAGATTCCCGTTCTTCAGCAGCAACAGTTCTCCACCCGCGGCGGCTGCTATCTGCTGGTCCATGATCATCATTTTTCTGAAACCGCCGTTTGTGCCAATGAAGAGCTGGTTTCCACATTGAATCACCACGCTGTCTTTCACCATGCCGACAATCCGCGCAGGTTCATCGCACGAAAGCCCGGCTTTGCTATCGATGACATTCCATTGAAAGCCATCGAACCATGCAAGACCGTTACTTGTCATAACCCATGGTTGGCTGCTTTTACTGTCAAGGATTTGAATGATCCGGTTTGAGGGAAGTCCCGATTCCGTAGTGAAGTGTGCCCACCTCCAGGATTCGTTGAAATTATAATTCCCCGAATGGGCAATAGCAGGAACCAATGAGGCGAAGCAGGCGATGAGAATGAGGCAAGCCGGCAGAGATGTGAAGCTGATCATAATTCCATACAGTGAGAAGGGCAGAGAGACTGGGGAAAGAACCTGCATCTACGCCATGAAAATCAACAGTATCTTAACTTGTAGTACCACAAAATGCAACTGTGGTTAGCCACAGGTGGAACCCCGTAGTTACTTCATCAGAAAACCCAGCATTTGCACCTTTTGC
>CAZIHJ010000192.1:0-3769 GCA_964538485.1 uncultured Chitinophagales bacterium
TTTATGAGCAAAATACGAATCCTCCTGATTGAAGATAACCGGTTGTTGCGCGACGGGATTACCGCGATGATCAATGGGGAGGCAGACATGAAAATTGTCGCTGCATCGGGAGGGAATGACAGCATTGTACCGAAGGCGCGCACTGCAAAACCTCACGTGATTCTCCTTGACCTGGGTTTGCGAGGTCAGAACGGACCGCGCATTGTACAATCGGTAGTCAAGGAGTTACCCGGGATGAAAGTGATCGGGATGGGCCTGATTCCCACCCAACTGGACATCGTCGAATTTGTCCAGGCCGGGGCGTCAGGATTCATCCTGAAGAATGCAACGGTCGAGGATTTTCTCTCGACGGTACGATTGGTTGCCCACGGGGGAAAGATCCTGCCACCCTCTCTCGCTCATTCCCTTTTTACTCACATTGCCGAACACGCGCTCAAACGTGGGGCGACTTTGATGAATAGTGCGGTACGGATGACCAAACGCGAGCGTGAAGTCACGGCACTGATTGCGGAGGGTCTGAGCAATAAGGACATCGGCATCCGGCTTAGCATTGCTACATATACAGTCAAAAGTCATGTGCATAACATTCTTGAAAAACTCGCACTCCATACCCGCCTCCAGATTGCAAAGGCAAGTCACCAGGGCGATTTTGAAGAATGAAAATTGTCGGCCATAATCACAGAGCTCTACGCCAATAACAAGACATATCGTGAGGGAGAACATCGTGAAGAGGAAAGAAGCGCAGGCCCGTCGTATTGCTCTGCCAAAAGCTCCGACGAGCATTCAGGGATTGGACGAAATTACGGGCGGCGGATTACCGAAAGGCCGGCCAACACTTGTATGCGGCGGCCCGGGATGTGGAAAGACACTGTTTGCCATGGAGTTTCTCGTCCGCGGGGCAATGGAGTACAATGAACCCGGGGTGTTCATTGCTTTCGAGGAAAGCGAAAAGGAACTCTCAGCAAACGTCGCTTCATTAGGGTTCGACATTGACAGTCTCGTCAAGCATAAGAAAATCTGGGTTGAACATATACACGTTGACCGGGGAGAAATTGAACAACGTGGCGCCTACGATCTGGAGGGATTATTTGTCAAAATCCACCTTGCTATCGAGACCATTGGAGCCCGGCGTATTGTACTGGATACCGTTGAATCACTTTTCTCGGCGTTGCCCAACCCCACTATCGTGCGCACCGAACTCCGGCGGTTATTCGGTTGGTTGAAAAAAAAGGGCGTCACGGCGATTATCACCGGGGAACGGGGCAATGGCTCACTCACACGCCAGGGCTTGGAAGAGTTTGTTTCCGATTGCGTCATTCTGTTGGATCATCGCGTCACCGAGCAATCATCAATACGCCGGTTACGTATTGTGAAATATCGCGGTTCAACGCACGGCACAAATGAATATCCGTTCCTGATTGATGAAGATGGTTTTTCTGTTCTGCCTGTCACTTCGTTGGGATTGAACCACATTTCATCCAACAAAAGAATCTCGTCCGGTATTCCACGCCTTGATACAATGCTCTCCGGCCATGGGTACTACCGTGGCAGTACAATACTCGTTTCCGGTACCGCCGGCACCGGCAAGACAAGCCTGGCAGCCCAGTTTGTTGAATCAGCATGCAAACGCGGGGAGAGAGTGCTGTATTTTGCCTTCGAAGAATCCCCCAGTCAGTTCATGCGTAACATGGCTTCCATTGGAATTCTGCTGGAGCCCTGGGTAAAGAAGGGCTTGCTCCACTTCCATGCCACACGACCCACGTTGCACGGATTGGAGCATCATCTGACAACGACCATAAAACTCATCAATAAAGTTGAACCTCAAATAGTTGTTCTCGACCCGATAGATGCATTCATCATTGGTGACAACCAGACCGAAGTGAAGATAATGTTACTCCGTCTTGTGGATTATCTGAAGATGAAAAACATTACGGCCTTTTTTGCAAGTCTCACAAATGCAGGGGAGCAGCAGGAGCTTACAGACATATCCATCTCCTCCCTGATCGATACATGGTTGCTGTTGCGTGATATTGAGCTTGGTGGTGAGCGTAATAGGGGGTTATACATTCTCAAGTCGCGCGGCATGGCACATTCCAATCAGATTCGTGAGTTCATCCTCACAGACGCCGGGATTCAGTTGCTTGATGTCTATGTCGGCCCGGAGGGCGTATTAACGGGCTCAGCCCGCCTGTCACAGGAGGCGAAGGACGAAGCAGAACAATTGCTGCATAAGGAAGAGATCGAACGGAAAGAGATTGGATTGGAACTGAAACGTGCCGCAACCGAAGCCAACATCGTAGTGTTGCGATCCGAATTCAAGGCAGAGGAATCAGAAACGCTCAAGAGTATCGAGATCGAGAAAGCTCAGGCCCAAAGGTTCAGAAAAAATCAAAAGAAAATGGCAAACAGTCGGAAGGCGGATACACCCATGAAAAAAGACTGAAACCGGTCTCTCTGCAGCGCATTCGCACCAGGGAGGGCTAACCACCTTTTCATCCCTTCGATTGATGTATTGTTCGAGGTATCGTTGGTATCTTATTGATGCAGAACGGGCACCTCCCCTAGCCCGTCTGGCAACAATACACATCGATGGAGTCAATATGTACGACCAAAAGAAGTCGCGAAACACCACAGAGGTAGCGCCCTTGCCCAGTACTCCTTCAGCTATTGATAGAGACCAGTTCTCCGATGTGAAGTTTCTCGGATGGCAGAGAGCCGACAACACACTTTTCCCTCTCTACAATATCTCCAAGATCGGTCATCCTTCGTATCTATCGACTGTCACGGAAAAAACCTTGATGGAGTTGGGCTTGCGAATCCCGCGAACACCCTCCCCTTATCCCGATGTGCCGCTCTCTCCGTGGCACAGCAATGGTACCGCACTGAACAATGTAGCGACAGGAAGAGAAGTCATCGAAGCCGCCGGGCTGAACTTTACCGTCATCAAAAAACCAGCGAATGACGTACTCTCCCCGGACCATCCAGCCAAAGCATCTGACCGTTGGATAACTGTGCGAACAGATACGGGAGATGTTCTGGGCACTGTTGGGGACAGCTATGCACCGATTCAGAATAAAGATGCGTTCACGTTCTTCGACAGCCTGATCAAGGCCAACAAAGCGGTATACGACACAGCCGGCCTCCTCGGTCACGGGGAGCGGGTCTGGATACTCGCAAAACTCCCCGGCCACATGAATGTGCACGGGGCGGACCTTGTCAGCAAATATCTGTTGCTCTCAAACAGCCACGATGGCAGTTCACTGCTTCGGGTAAAACTCACGCCCATCCGCGTCGTATGCAATAACACACTCAGCGCCGCACTGAAGGGTACAGGCGAAATCAACATCCGCCATACCGGTAATGCTGCGGAGGATATGAAGCAAGCTCTTGCACTGCTCAGAATGTCAACGCTCCAGTTTGAACAGCTTGATGCCGTGTTCAACCGCATGGCGCTCACAAAAATCACCGAGAAACAACTTCTGGAGTATCTGAGTGCGATCGTTCCGGACCATGGTACGGACGACGACAAGAAGACCAAGGAGTTTCAGGACACATGTCTTGACCTGTATGAATCAGGTCAAGGGGCTGATCTCGCTCGCGGCACACTATGGGGAGCGGTTAACTGCGTCACAGAATACACCGACCACAAAATCACCCTTGATTCGAATGCGCGACTGGAATCCACCTGGTTTGGCAATGGGGAACAGCTGAAGCTGCGGGCATTTCAATTGGCGGAGCATATGATGTAGACTGTAGACTGTAGACTGTA
>CAZIHJ010000193.1:0-1552 GCA_964538485.1 uncultured Chitinophagales bacterium
GTAACCGGATGAATGG
This sequence comes from uncultured Chitinophagales bacterium, assembly GCA_964538485.1. Lineage (GTDB taxonomy): Bacteria > Bacteroidota > Ignavibacteria > UBA10030 > UBA6906 > JBJXHC01. Next base: position 17 of record CAZIHJ010000193.1, read on the forward strand.
TCGCACCAACGATAGCGATGGGACGTTCCTGTGGCTTTGCAGGAATCTGCTCTGATGCATAGGCTGCAACGATTACGAAGCAGAGAGCGAGAGTAGTCATGAGCGTTTTCATTAGTGTCCCTCCACTGAGCAACCGTATGGATGTTTATCGAAGAAGTCGCCTTTCTTTGGTTCGGACTTCGGTGTATCGCCGCCCCCCTTGGGTTTCGCATCGAGCGCTTTCTGCACAAGCACGGCGCGTTGTTCTTCCACCTGTTGCCGAAGTAGTTTATCCTCTTCAAGGTCGAAGAACCTTCTTCCTTCGATCCATGTCTGCTCGCACTTTGAATATGTGGAAAGGGGATGGCCGCTCCACACAACGAAGTCAGCGTCTTTTCCCGCTTCAAGCGAGCCCACCCGATTGTCAACTTTAAGCTGCTTTGCAGGGTTGATGGTGACGAAGTTGAGGGCGTCGATTTCCGATACACCTCCGTACTTCACGGCCTTCGCTGCTTCGGTGTTCATCCGCCGAGCCATCTCATCGCTGTCCGAATTGAACGACACGAGGACGCCGACGTTGTGCATCAGCGCACCGTTGTAGGGAATCGCATCATACACTTCAAGCTTGTACGCCCACCAGTCGCTGAACGATGATCCACCCGCACCATGTTTCGCCATCACGTCCGCCACCTTGTAGCCCTCGAGAATATGCTGGAAGACACTGACCTTGAAGCCAAGCTCTTCGCCGAGGCGCATCAGCATGAGAATTTCATCCTGACGGTATGAATGGCAATGGATGAAGCGCTTGCCGCGAATGATTTCGAGTATGGTCTCGAGTTCGAGGTCACGGCGCGGAGGAATTCCATCCTTGTCCTTTTCATACCGTTGCCACGACTTCTCATACTCCAGTGCAGCGATAAATTCATCCCGGATGATTTGCTCAACGCCCATGCGGGTCTGCGGATAGCGCGACGTGTAATTGTCGCCCCAGTTGGATTGCTTTACATTCTCGCCGAGCGCAAATTTGATAGTGGGAGGGGCGTTCTCGAATTTCAGTTCCTCCGGCAACATACCCCAGCGAAGTTTAATTAATTGTGACTGTCCGCCGATGGGATTGGCGGAGCCATGAAGGATGTGCGCGACTGTGAGACCACCCGCAAGCTCACGATATATGTCGATGTCGCTTGCATTCACCACATCGCCGATGCGCACTTCAGCGCTGATGGCCTGACCCGCTTCGTTCACACTGCCGCTCGCCCCGGTATGCGAGTGCGCGTCGATCAGTCCGGCAGTAACGTGTTTTCCCTTCCCATCAATGACAATTGACCCGGACGGAATAGTGATGCCCGATCCCACTTTTGTGATCTTCCCATTTTGTACCAGCAGGTCGGCGTTTTCCATCTTTCCTTGGGGTCCCGAGGTCCAGATGGTTGCACCTTTGACAATCACGCTGCCAGCTTGATCCGGGATGCGGGCACGACCGAATTCCCCGTGTGGGTAGTTGAGAGGAAACGAGGCAATCACTGCCGGCTTCGGCTTGGATGTGTCGGGTTCGGG
>CAZIHJ010000193.1:1652-3716 GCA_964538485.1 uncultured Chitinophagales bacterium
TCGCCTTTGAGTTGAAGAGTGATCTTCTCTGAAGAGGGAGTTCCAGCAAGTGTCAATTCCCATGTTCCGCGTGGATCAATTGAAAGAACGGATTTCACTTCATATCGCTTTCCGTCAACCCACGTCTCGCGTATCTTTGTTTTCTCTGCAAACAAGTCACCATCTGTGATAACAAAATTGGCAATCCGACCGGGAGCCAGCGAACCCAATTGCTTCTCCACGCCAAAGAGCTTTGCCGGTGTGGTGGTAAGCGCAGCGAGAGCAGCGTCTGCGGAGAGTCCGCGCTCAACCGCTTTGCGCACCTGTCCGAGGAACTTGTCGCTTTCCTTCAACGTCGCAGCCGTGAAGGCCATGCTGACATTTGCAGCGTTGAGCCATTTGGGATTCTCAGGAGCTTCATCCCAGTATCGGAGTTCAGTCAATGAATACTGCAACGCGTCCTCGGGGGTCTGGACCGCTGGAACTTCCGGGAAATTCAAGGGGAGAATAACGGGCCTCTTCGTCGCGCTGATGGCGTCGAGCAGTTTGTACTCGTGGCCGCTGCCACGCACAACAAGGTTGAGTGAAAACTCCTGAGCGATGCGCTGTGCACGCAGGAAGTTCTGTTCGTCCGTTATTTCAAATATGAAAGGAAGCCCCGCCACAATGTTCTGTGACAGCGCCGCAAGCGGTTCGTTGGTCTCCGGGCGCTGCAACGACGAATTCTTTGTGTATGCGATTTGTGCCTTTGCATACCACTCGGCGTCAAGAAGTGTCTGTCGTATCATGGCAATCACGCCCATGAGCGAACCGGGATATCCATCACCCGAACCACGGTCAAAGGTAACAACCTGCGCCACTCCCGCTCTGACAACTTGCTCGTTGGCTTTCCCCTCACCGAGATTCACCACAGCAGCGGTTCCGCGGAAGATGCCTTTTTGAGGGACAACGAGTGCGGAAGTGAATCCCTGGCCGCGGAGTTTGTCCGCACTTTTGCCGTCAGGGACAAAGAGTAATTCGGCACGCTGGTGCGATTGAATCGTGGCATTCCAATGCGCCGGTCCGCGTTCAGGGGAAGACTTTTCCTCCTTTTCGTCCGGTTTGGGTTGTCCGTAGTCGGAGTAGCTGTCGATGAGACCAGGATAGATGGTCATCCCCTTCATATTGATGATACGCGCATCAGCAGGCAGAGATCCTGCGCCAACGGATTCGATGATACCATCGCGCACAACAAGCGTTCCACCTTCAACCACCTTGCCGGGCGATGGGATGATTCGCGCGTTCGTCAACGCAAAGACAGCCGGTGTATTCTTGCGCAGTCCTTCGGGAGGCGTGGTTTGCGCAAACGATGCAAGATGGAGAGGCAAAATACAGAGCGCGATGAATGTACGGAAGGGTCTTCGCATACGGATTCCTTCATTCAATAAAAGGGTGGACTAAAAATGGGTGAAGAGAGATACGGTGTGATTCTGATAAACGCGGGAATAATCTACCAATTCAGGGGGGATGAAGCAAGGGAGTGCGCGGCATTTATCACACCGCGCACCACAAGAGTTCCTATTTGGCCTCGGCTTTCAGCCGGTCTTTGAATACCTTCCTGATCTTGTCGAGTTTCGGCTTTACAACGAACATGCAATATGGCTGATTGGGATTCTGGTTGTAATAGTCCTGGTGGTAGTTTTCCGCTTTATAGAATTTGGTAAACGGACTGATTTCTGTGACGATCGGACTATCAAACGCACCGGAAGATTCCAGTTTCTGTTTGTAGTTTTCCGCCAGCATTCTCTGGTGTTCATCGTGATAGAAGATCGCCGAGCGATACTGTGTTCCGACATCAGCGCCCTGACGGTTCAGCGTTGTGGGGTCGTGTGCAGTCCAGAAGACTTCGAGCAGTTGGTCGAACGTGACTTTTGTTGAGTCGTACATGATCTGAGCAACCTCGGCGTGTCCGGTTCGTCCAGAGGAAACTTGATCGTATGTCGGGTTGGGGACAGAGCCACCGGCATAACCCGAAATGACTTCCTTTACGCCCTCAAGATCCTGGAAACATGCTTCGACGCACCAGAAACATCCGGCGCCGAAGGT
>CAZIHJ010000194.1:0-3714 GCA_964538485.1 uncultured Chitinophagales bacterium
GACAATCAATGACGCGATTGCGTTTCGTCTGTGGCAGCAAACGGCTCTCTGAAGCAGGGTTGCATGATATTCTCACTCTGGTATATTCTTCTTCGCTGCCGGAGAACTGGGTTAACGACATTGTTGACATGCGGAGAAAGATGGAGACGCGCAGCCGGGTTCGTGCGGGAGATTTTCATGACATCAAGCTCGGCGCAGGAGGAATGGTTGACGTCGAGTTCACCGTGCAAATGTGCATGCTGGCGCTTGGGACGTCGGGGGAAAAGTTTCATGGCCGGCCAACGCTTGAGGTGTTGGATGCAATTCCCGTGACTATGATATCGTCGGATGTCAAGAAAGATCTCGGCGCTGCATACAATATGTTTCGCCGGATCGAATTGATGAAACGGATAGTGTTCGAGGAGCATGGTTCGATGTTGCCCGAAGGTGCTTCACTCGATATTCTTGCGAAGGCAATCAATGGAACCAACGGTACTCAGTTCAAACAGAACATCATTTCAACAATGCAATCAGTTCGACAGCACTTCCTTGAAATAGCCAAAATATTACAGCGTCCGGAATAATCTGAAATGATCAAAAGGATTCTCGCATCACCCAATGGCGTTGCAGCGTTGGTAGCCACATTCTCATTCGCTGTTTATCTCAAGACGCTTGCCCCCGGGGTGCATTTTATTGATAGCGGTGAACTGGCAGCTGTTGCATGCACGTTGGGGATTGCTCATCCAACGGGCTACCCGCTCTTTACGCTGATCGGGTGGCTGTTCTCTAAACTCCCGATTGCATCTGAGGAGATTACCCGGTTGAACATGATGTCGGCATTCTTCTGTGCTGCCGGACTCTTCTTGTTTGTGCACCTCTGCTTCGATGTGTTGCGACTTGCGCAGCGATCATCAACATTGTCTGCAAAGCGATCCGAGGAAATACGGTCCCCGCTCCTTTTGGCAAGTGCATGTGCAGGATTGCTGCTGGCGTTTTCAGAAACATATTGGGCTACGGCTCTTTCGGTTGAAGTGTATTCACTTCACGTATTCTTTCTTTCTCTGGTAACATTATCATTCCTGCGGGCGAACTTTCCCGAACTCGTCCAAGGTGAAAACCCCTTAGCCGCTGGTTACTGGTGGTTGTTTGCTTTCAGTCTTGGTCTCAGCTTCACGAATCACATGACAACGATTCTTCTGGCTCCGGGGTTTCTCTATTTGTATTTCGCGCAACAAGGTGCGCATGCACAATCATGGAAGCGCCTCGGAATGCTCGGGGTTCCATTTCTCCTCGGGCTGTCCGTGTACGGATATCTTCCATTCCGGGCTGCACAGTCCCCGCTATTCAACTGGGGGAATACCATTTCGCTCGATCGTTTTCTCTGGCATCTTACCGGGAAACAGTACCAGGTGTGGATTTTCTCATCGACCGAGGCAACGGGCAGGCAATTGAAGTATTTTTTGGAGTCGTTGCCCGGAGAATTTGCGTACGTCGGTTTGTTACTGGCACTCCTTGGTCTCATTTTCCTGATAAGAACACACAAGCGATTGGCGTTCACGGTTCTTTTGCTGTTTGTTACCTGCGTCTTGTACTCGATTAACTATGATATTCATGATATTGATTCTTACTTCCTGGTGGCGTACATGATGTTGGCTCTGTGCGCCGGTGCGGGAACGCTCATGTTGCTCCAACGGCTGCGATCAAATCGCAACGTGACGCTTGTCGCGGCTCTGGGGATCTCACTGATTCCGCTTGGCTTTCATTTTGCCAAGACCGATGAAAGCAACAACCGCCTCGTTCATGACTATACAATGAACGTGTTTGCCTCTCTGAAGCCCAACGCATTGGTTCTCTCGTATCAATGGGATTATTGGGTGTCGGCTTCGTACTATTATCAATATGTGAAGGGAATCAGACCAGATGTGGCAGTTGTTGACAAGGAGCTGCTAAGAAGATCCTGGTATCTGAAAGAACTCGGCGTTCGCCATCCCTGGCTAATCGAAAGCTCTAAACAGGAGGTAGAGGCGTTCTCGGAGGAATTATTGAAGTTTGAGCATGATATCCCGTACAACCCTGCCATCATCCAAGACAGATTCGTCCAGCTGATACGGTCAATGATCGAAAGAGCCTTGGCGGAAAGGCCTGTTTATGTGACTCATGAGATAGAGCCGGAATTCACCCAGGGGTTTCAGAGGGTGCCTGACGGCCTCGTGTTCAGGTTGTTTAAGGACACGGAGTTTCACCCAACCAACTTCCCAGTGTACCAATACGAGCCATTTCAGCGGAATGGGCGGTTGGAGGTGATGTTTCCGAGGTTTTACGGGGCATCTCTCACAGCGCGCGGGATATACTATTATAAGTCTGGAAATGTGGATGAGGCGGCGCGAGCTTTTGAATCAGCCATCAAATACGACCCTTCTTCGATTGATGCGCAAAGGGGGCTTCAGGCCATCCGAAGGGGCAGGTGATGTCCCACATGCTGAAAATTATTCAACTCCCCATCTTTCCGATTGACTCTTAGTGCCTTTTTTTTATATTTGTGTGCTCGCTCTTAACCCTAATCCCTTGAACAGCCTCCTTTGTGCCCTTGGCAGCAAGACTGAGGGTTGGGTGTATTTTGCGCTGGCGTAGCTCAATTGGTAGAGCAGCTGATTTGTAATCAGCAGGTTGCGGGTTCGAGTCCCATCGCCAGCTCCAGGTGCTGGTGTTGGTAGAGGCGGTAACTAACGGGCAGGTAGCGAAGTGGTTAAACGCAACAGACTGTAAATCTGTCGGCTTACGCCTTCGGAGGTTCGAATCCTTCCCTGCCCACGTGAGAGATGGAAACGTGACGTTGATGCGGGAGTAACTCAGTTGGTAGAGTCACAGCCTTCCAAGCTGTTGGTCGCGGGTTCGAGTCCCGTCTCCCGCTCACATGAAGGTGTTGCCTGTGTTTGAGTGAGGCTCGTTCGACTTCAAAGAAATCGAAATCGGGACGGCCGCTTCAAAGCGTGAAGCAAGCATGTGTTGCTTGCGTAGCTCAGTTGGTAGAGCACTTCCTTGGTAAGGAAGAGGTCACCGGTTCAATCCCGGTCGCAAGCTCGAAGAGTACCATGTAAACGAAATCCATTGGAGTAGGCCGTGAGAGATATCATCACTTTGGAATGCACTGACTGCAAGCAGCGCAATTATTCGACCACCAAGAACAAAAAGAAGCAGACTGGTCGCGTCGAGTATAAGAAGTTCTGCCGTTTCTGTTCGAAGCACACCACACACAAAGAGACACGGTAAATCTGCAGGCGTTGAGTACGTGCGGCGTTGTTCGTGATACAATTGGATACGTGAGTAGCTCAATTGGCTAGAGCAGCGGTCTCCAAAACCGCAGGTTGGGGGTTCAAGTCCCTCCTCACGTGCAAGAGAGCGTCAGTTGCTCAACTATGATAGCTGAACATCACATTGTAGTAACCCCATATAGGGAACCATGAAAGAAAAGATAATTGGCTTCTTCACCGATGTGGTGAAGGAAATGAACAAGGTGACGTGGCCGAAAAAGGATGATCTGAGAGATTCTACAATTATTGTGCTCGTTGTATGCCTTCTGATTGCCGGATTTGTTTTTGTTGTTGATACGGCTGTCAGTGAGATTCTCAAAAGAATCCTCTAATCGATTTCGAGGGAGTGTTTCTTGGATAAGAAGTGGTATGTGCTCCGCACCTATTCGGGGCATGAAAACAAAGTCAAGGCCTACATTGAGAA
>CAZIHJ010000195.1:0-3679 GCA_964538485.1 uncultured Chitinophagales bacterium
CCGCGCTATCCATGTTCCTTCTTCAATTCCGTTATTGCCAGATCGTGTGCCTGCCTCGACAGATACTCAACTCTTGAGCGATGGTACTTCTTGTAATCTTCCTTTGTCAATCCGGGAAGTAGAGCTGCCATCCGGTCGTACAACGATGTGTCTTCGCCGTTACCGTTGATGAACCTGTCAACAAGCGCCTGCTCGATTGCGTTCATGTACAACGCAAATACTTCCGGCTGAAGTTTATTCCCAACATACTTCTTCCTGAATCGCGCATCCACCTGTCGTGCCGCCTTCCGCACTATTTCTTGTATGTCATCTTCGAGCATTGCCCCGTTGCCGGGTGCGGCCTCGGCGATGGATCGCTGTTTTGATTGATACACGGTGCGCAAGGCGTATGCGACCACGACAAGAGGAACAAGTCTGCAATACTCTGTTTGATCGCGCAAACACACAGCGAGCTTTGCGAGGAGATCAGGGACCGATTCATTCCCTCGCGCAACGCCGAGCAAGTGTGTCTCGATGTGATCTCTCTCCATCGGCGGCAGATGTTCAAGTGTCGCACACATCGCGGGGCCAATACACGGTTCACCAAAGCGCTCCACTTCCACAAACTGTCCGAGCGAGGCAATAGCAAGCTTCGTGTTGCGGAGAATGCGGGAGAGTGACGGGTCGGCTTCGTTGTACAATCGGAATACGCCGTGGTTGACTTTGGAGAAGACAAGTCGGCGGAGGTGGGCGAGGAGTTCTTCATCGCTGCTTGTCTCGATTGCAATGGAACCGAAATATGCGCGAAGCTGAACGAGAGCGCCTTGTTCATCCTGCTGGAAAATCTCTGCAATGCAGTCGTATGCAAGATCGGAGGTATTCAGTCCGTGCAGCGTTGCCAGCGTTCCGTTGCTCCGCTTGCTCGCAAGGAATGCGTTGGCAAGAGCGTGAACGATGCGCACCACGCCATTCATCTGCTGCCGCGAATACACGCCGCCGAGCAGAGCGATCAGGTTTTGCCTGAGGCCTTCCTGCAATGGTGATTGGTGCTGCATAAGGAGTCGCGAGTGATCGAACGTGTCCGGACAAAACAAAGGAGAGCCTGACAAAACCTATGAAATACCGCAATGGAAAGCAATCACGACTCCATCAATCCATTACTCCATGTATCCATCTTCGTCTCCGATGTTTGAAGTATGAGCGCATTTGCGTATCTTTTCATCAATTCGCAATCAACAATGATACAATCGAACAATCAACAAATCTCCTCATGGCCTACTGGCTTCTAAAAACCGAACCCTCCACGTATTCCTACGATGACCTGGTGCGCGACAAGAAAGCCACCTGGGATGGAGTGAGTAATCCAGTTGCACTGAAGAACATCCGCGAGATGCAAAAGGGTGATCTTGCATTCATCTATCATACTGGTGATGAGAAGGCGATTGTTGGCATTGCAGAGGTCACTTCAGCCGCCTATCCCGATCCGAAGCAGGATAACCCGAAACTTGTTGTTGTCGATCTCAAACCGGTTGAGCGAGTGAAGAGTCCTGTCTCTCTCGCCGCCGTCAAGGCGAAGAAAGAGTTTGCTGATTTCGCCCTTGTGCGCATCGGGCGACTCTCTGTTATGCCGGTGACGCCCGTGCAATGGAAGAGCCTCCTCGCGATGTCCCACTAAAGCGACCCACCAATGGAATTCTTCCTCATTCTGGGGAAAATAGGAACGGTGTTTTTTCTCGTGCTGCTCAACGGGTTCTTCGTTGCGGCCGAGTTTGCGATAGTGAAGGTTCGTGCAACGCAGATCGAGCCACTCATGCTCCGTGGCAACCGGAAAGCAAAAGTAGCCCAGAACGTGATCACCCATCTTGACGCGTACCTTTCCGCAACGCAACTTGGCATTACACTGACAAGTCTTGGTTTGGGCTGGATTGGCGAACCGTTTGTTGCCGAATTGTTGGAGCCGGCGTTCGTCTGGTTTGGCGTCACCCAACCAGCCCTTGTGAACACCATCTCCTTTACGATCGGTTTTTCCATTATTACATTTCTCCATATTGTGTTTGGAGAACTTGCCCCGAAGTCGCTTGCGATTCAACTCCCCCAGCGCGTTACACTCAATATCGCCCAGCCACTGCATCTTTTCTTCATTGTTTTCCGTCCAATCATCTGGGCGTTGAATGGTACGGCGAACTACTTTCTTCGCCTTGCAGGAATCGAGCCAGCGAGTGAAGGCGAGCTTGCCCACTCGGAAGAAGAACTCAGACTGTTACTGAGTAAAGGGAAAACGATTTCCAGCACGAGCAGGTCGATTCTACTGAATGCCATGACCTTGCGAGAACGGACGGTGCGTGAGGTGATGGTGTCGAGGACAAGTATCGTTTTTCTCTCCACCGAAAAAACCATCGAGCAGAATATTGCGATCGCTCTTGAGAATCAATTCACGCGCTACCCGCTTTGCGTGGAGAATCTGGATAATGTGTTGGGGATGATTCACCTCAAGGACTTGTTCAAACTCAAGGACGACCAGGGGGGTGGCGAGCGACTGTTAAGCATCAAGCGGGAAATCCCGTTCGTACCGGAAACGATGCCCCTCGAACGTATTCTCAACATGTTTCTCGGCAAACGCATCCTGATGGCCATCGCCGTTGATGAATATGGTGGAACCGCCGGTCTGGTAACATTGGAAAATGTTCTCGAAGAACTGGTGGGGGACATTCGTGATGAGTTTGATGTTGAACAACTTCCGGTACAAAAAATCAATGATGCGGAATTTGTGGTTGATGGAACAATGGCGCTGCACGACTTTGCACAGATGTTCAACGTCGTTCCCGATTCCAAGGATGTCGTGACCGTCAGCGGCTATGTACTTCAATTGCTGGGTCGGGTGCCTGAGAAGGGCGCAACGATGACAATTGGTTCATGGCAGGGAACGGTGGAATCGACAGAAGGAAGAAAGGTGAAGCATCTCCGCATCAGAAAAATGCCGGAAGTGAAGGGACGTGATAATGAAGATGCGTAACAGAGGGGTGTTGCATTGCGCTCTGATTGCGATTGCCATTCTCGGCCGATCCCTGGCCTCCGCACAATACTATGAGCCGGCACAATACGAACCCGGAGATGCGCGATTTGTGAACCTCGGTTTCATGCAGCGCGACTTCAAGCCGCTCGGTTCGAATCCGCTAAGCGATTCAGCGGCGATAACGTTCAGCCGCCTCATACCGATAATCGGATTGCGTCAGGGTCCGGTGGATGTCACGTTCGGGTATACGCGGTTCACGTTGCAGGGCCAGCGCCGGGAGTCGATCATGTTTGCAGCTCGGTATACCAATGATATTCCTGTTGCAGGGACAAAACCCGGAGCGCTACTCATCCCCCTGATGATCGGGACCGATTACACGAAAGCGCAAGCAATCGGACCCGAACGCGAGACGTTTAATATTGTCAGTGTCGGGCTCGGCGTTGGAATCAAGTACAGGTACTATACCCGCGCGGTGGATTTTTCGGTTGCAGCAGCCGAGATCGTTCATTTTGCGTTTGAAGGGTTCAATACGGGGAGCGGATTTTCTGCTGCTACTGTTGGCGAAGCAAGCCTGCTGTTCCCCGGGGCGGTGGCGTTGGAAGGCGTTGCTCTCGGATACAGGTTCCGCTACCAGACATGGTCAATGTCGGAAGAGAAATTTAACTATCGCTCCCTCTCACATGGACC
>CAZIHJ010000196.1:0-1164 GCA_964538485.1 uncultured Chitinophagales bacterium
CCCATTGCAAGGGGTTATTTGCGATATAGGTACGAATGCGGTGAAGGTCGGCCTCGTTGCGGATGATGTGTTCATAGAAGCCGCGTTGCCAAGAGAAGCCTTTACCGCATTTGGTGTGGATTGTCCGCGTTATTCTTGCTTTGGTCGCCCGGATGATTTTGCCAAGTGGTGTTGCTGGGTTCTTCATCAATCTCCATTCCCTCGTAGGGGTTTGATTAATCAAACCCCTACGGTTGGGGTCATCGTTTTGGATGACGATACCGTGAATGTGGTTGGGCATGATCACATATTCATCAAGTTCTACACTAGGAAAGAACTGAGGAATGGCAGTCCATTGGTCCCGGACGACCGTTCCCGTCGATGATAAGACCATCTCATCATTCACCACTTTGCCGAAGAGACATTTCTTCCCATTAATGCAAATCGTCACATAATACCATCCCACCCAGGAGTAATCGTATTCTCTGAGTCGGATGGAGCGACGGTGATGGATGCTCGGATTGTATGTCATGCGTTCTTTTAATACAAGAAACGCTTTCAGGTAACAGGTGAAGGTGAAGCGGAGAAGGGAATCAGCGCAGGTGCAGGCGGTTGCCCTACTCAGGCTGGGTGTCCTCCGCCTCAAAGTCCAGCACAATGGAATTCATGCAGTAGCGTTTGCCAGTAGGGGGTGGACCATCGTCGAAGAGATGCCCGAGGTGCGCGCCGCAGCGGCCACACAGGACCTCTATCCTGTTCATTCCGTGGGATGAATCCGGTATGTATGTTACACTCTTCTCGCGTAGAGTTTCGAAGAAGCTGGGCCAGCCGCAGCCGCTCGCAAACCATGACTCGGAGCGAAACAACGCGTTGCCGCATGGGGCACAGTAGAATGTACCGATGCCTGTTGCGTCCCAGTATTTGCCTGTGTATGCCCGTTCTGTATCCTTGAGCCGCGCAACACGATACATGCTGTCGGGCAACACCTTTTTCCACTCGGAGTCGGGAACGTTGAGCACGGTCGTGTCGGTGCGTGAGTAGTACGGGTTTTCCGGTGCGGTCATGGTAGTATCCTTTGCATTACAACCAATCAATATCCAGGTAAGTGAGAGAAGAGCGAGTATCTGATTCATTTGTTGATTGCAACTCCAATTTGAAAGAACTACCACGAAGACACAACGGCAC
>CAZIHJ010000196.1:1264-3667 GCA_964538485.1 uncultured Chitinophagales bacterium
TGCCGTGGTGGTTTTCTTTTCAATAAGCTTTCAGTCTCTTTGTATCGTCCTCGCTCGCCGGCTTGATACTTATCGCAGCACCGCCGCTTGCCGCAAGCTTCAGGTTCATCACGGTTTTGTCTGAGACAATGTAACTCAGAATCTTGTACGCCATCGGATTCTTTTCCCAGTGAGCGTCGTCGGCATCGGCGTAGAGTGTGGCGACGTACTTCTGTTTCGATGTAAGGAAGTTCAACGCAAGCTTTGTCGAGCGTGGGTTCTCATCGGTAATCGCCCCGACGTACCACTCGTCTTTTCCTTTGGCCTTGCGCGCAATGGTGATGTAATCACCCGGTTCAGCCTCAATCACATTCGTGTCATCCCAATCAACAGCGACATCCTTGATGAACTGGAATGCATCCAGATGTTTTTCATACACCTCCGGCAAATCCGCCGCCATTTGCAACGGACTGTACATCGTTACGTACAACGCCAATTGCTTGACGAGCGTAGTGTGCACTTGCTCTTTCTTATTCGGATCCCAATGGCTCATCTTGATCTGGAAAATTCCCGGCGTGTAGTCCATTGGTCCGCCCATGAGTCGCGTGAAGGGCAGAATGGTCTCATGCGCCGGCGGGTTGCCACTACTCCAGGCGTTGAACTCGTTGCCCCGCGCCGCCTCGTTAGCGAGCCAGTTCGGGTAGGTACGATGCAAGCCGGTTGGCCTGACAGACTCGTGCATGTTGATCATGATTTTGTATTGCGCTGTCTTCGCCGCAGCGTGGACGTAATGATTCACCATCCATTGACCGTCGTGGTATTCACCACGAGGGATAATCCTTCCGACGTAACCGCTCTTCACTGCGTCGTATCCATGGTCTTTCATAAAACGATATGCATCATCCATCCGGCGTTCGTAGTTGGTGACGGATGATGACGTCTCGTGATGCATGATCATCTTCACACCTTTGGATGCAGCGTATTTCTGCACCTCCACAACATCAAAGTCAGGGTACGGAGTAACGAAATCGAACACCTCTTCCTTCCATTTCCCGAACCAATCCTCCCAGCCGATGTTCCAGCCCTCCACCAAGACACCGTCGAACCCATGTTGCGCGGCGAAGTCAATGTAGCGTTTCGTGCGTGCGGTTGTTGCACCATGCCGCCCGTTCGGCTTCAACGCTTTCCAATCCGTTCCTGTGAGTTTTACATTGTTGACGTCTGCGTAGTTCCATGAAGACTTGCCAACGTGCAGTTCCCACCAAATACCGACGTACTTCACAGGTTTGATCCAACTTGGGTCCTCAATCTTCGATGGCTCATTGAGATTCAGAATGAGTTTGGAGGCGAGGATGTCCGTTGCCTTATCGCTCGCGATGATTGTTCGCCACGGAGTCGAACATGGCGTCTGCATGTATGCTTTGTTGCCAACAGCATCGGGCACAAGCTGGGATGAGAGGACGAACGTCTGCTTGTTTACCTCAAGATTCATCGCCGGATAGTTCACCAGGGCCGCTTCGTGGATACTAATATAGAGTCCGTCAGCGGATTTCATCATTAGGGGAGTCTGGACGAAGTTCGGGCCAATAACGGACTTGGCAAATATCTCGCCGATGCGCCGGCCTTTTTCCGCATTAACCTCACTCAACTTTGTCTCATAATATGCGTATTCATTCGTGTCGAAATCTCCGGGAATCCAAAACGTCTTGTGGTCGCCGGCCAGATTGAATTCCGTGTTTTCATTAGAGACGGTGAAGTATCCGAGATCGTTCTGCATCGGGAACTCATATCTGAAACCGAGTCCGTCATTGAATAGTCGGAAACGAATCACCATCGTGCGGGACTTTGGTGATGCTTGCTGCAATGTCACTGCAAGTTCACGGTAGTTGTTGCGGATTTGGCTCACTTCCCCCCACACTGGTTTCCAGGTCTCGTCAACAGTTGTGGTCTCGATACTTGAGATGGCGAAGTCGTTGCTCAAGCCGGGTTCATCTTTCAATTCAATGCCGAGCTTGCTTTGCTTGATGACGGCTTTCTTCTGGAATGTAAGCGCGTATGTCGGTGTGCCGTCGCTGGTCAAGTCGACAGTAAGGGAGAGTCGACCATTGGGAGAATGGACTGTTTGCGCATACATAGCAAACGTGGCGAAAACCAGTGTCAGTACGAGGAAGGAGTGTTTCATTGAGATGTCCTTTGGTTGCCCTGGGAATCAATACAGCGGCTATTGAAAATCAATGAAAAAGTAGAGGATGTGGAGCTGAAAAGCAACGCCTAAACCCAAAATCTCAAATCTCAAACAAATCCGAAATCCAAAGTGCCCAGACATTAATACACTAATCTATCAATCTCCGCCAAGGGCGGATGCGCCTATGGCGCACATTACTCCAACACTCGCATTTGCCTGGCTTCCCTTTGTGGCTTTGC
>CAZIHJ010000197.1:0-3666 GCA_964538485.1 uncultured Chitinophagales bacterium
TCGGCAATAGATTTATCAGCGGAAGATCCGCCTTTGGCGGAGAGTCCCGCCGTCGCTACCTTGCTTTACTGAAATTCTTAGTCTGTTCAAGGATGTGCGACGAAGGGAGGTCAGTATTCCCAACCGACAGAATTCTCAAACGTGCAAGCAACCAGGCCGGTAGAAGGAATTCTCTGCTTTTGTGCCTGACTTGTATGTGGTTTCGTACAAATTGACGGAACCGCTTGCCAAATCAAATCCCGCAAACTTATACAAACCACGGACGCCATGAAATCTCTTATGCACATTCGCTTCCGCATTATTCTGATGTTCGGAATAGTTTTTCTTCCCGCTCGTTATGCGCTCGCCCAGGGATATGCTTTTGTGGACCTTGAAACCGTTGCCGGGCTTACGTACAGCAGGGCAAATGCCATCAACGATTCAGGCGATGTTGTGGGAGAGCTGCGCACCGCTACAAACGAACAACGATGGTTTCACTGGCATGGCGGCGTGATGAGCCTCCCTTCGTTGCCCGTCAATAGCACAACGGCATACGCTGTCGGCATCAATGAGCGCGGAACTGTCTGCGGCCTCACTTCAACTACCAATGGTTTGCGTGCGTTCAGATATGACGGAAACTCCTACACGTTGTTGGACCCTATCGGTTCAGCGGGTATTTCCGGTTCCTACGGGTTGAATGACTCGGATGTCGTGGCGGGATGGTCACCCTCATCTTCCACGAATGCTGACCGCCATGCAGCCACGTGGCAAGGCGCATCGGCCAGCGATCTTGGGACACTGGGATCGGGGAGAGATAGTTACGCATATGCTATCAACAATAAAGGTTGGGTGGCGGGATATTCACATTCGTCCACAGTATTTAATGAAAGGGCGTTTGTTTATAAAGAAGGCGGGATGATAAATCTCGGGTTGTTATCCGGACATACCTTGAGCCAGGCATATGCCATCAATGATACCGGATGGGTTGTGGGTATGTCAGCGAATTTCGAGTCGGGAGCCGACGGTTCTAGAGCGTTCATCTGGACTCCACATTCAGGTATGAGCGGGTTGCCAAGACTTCCGGCAGGCAAGAGTTCTGCAGCATACGGCATCAATGATTCCGGATTGGTTGTCGGGTTTTCTTCGGTGAGCCTCACTACGAATCCCCATGCCGTTCTCTGGAGAAATGGTGTGCTCATAGATCTCAATTCCGTGACTGGGTTGCCACCCGGTTGTATCCTGACAACAGCATCGGCCATCAATAATCGTGGACAAATTGTGGGCCTGGCAAAGACTGGCAGCAGGAATTTTGCATTTCTTCTCAACCCTGTAGCACTCAGTGTTACCGCACCTGCGGCAGACGAGTTGCTTCTTGCCAACTCACCGTACAACATACAATGGCTTGCCGGCGTCGATTCAGTAAAGATAGAATTCAGCCTCGATGACGGTGTGACGTATCAACAGGTAGCGGGAAGCATTCCGGGAGTTCAGGGCGAGTACACCTGGATGGTTCCAGACACTCTTTCAACGAAGTGCAGAATCAGGCTTACCGACGCCGCCGACCCTTCAGCCACGGCAACGAGTGAACGCTTCAGGACAAAGGGCTATGTCATGACACGTCTTGATGACAATGGTGACTACGAGGCATTTACTCCGCAACTCCATGGCTGGAGCTTCGGCAACAATGGCGCAGCGATGTGGCCGCCATCGTGGTGGGCTCAGTTCAACTACGCCACAGGGAACGACCCAAATACCGGCAGGGCATATTTTTTCCCGCTCACCGTGGAAGATGTTCAACCATCCAACTTTATTGATTGGCCGCTCTTTGTTCAGGCATTTCGCCCGGAAAATTGCTACAAAGCCGACAATTGGATATCAACAAAGGCGCTTGACAACTGGAGCATGTGGAAGGATTCAACATTTGAGGGGGCATGCACTGGCTTTGCCAACTCGGCTCTTCTTGCATTCGACAGGCCGGAAGCTTTACAGGACTCTTTTCCCGCATTGGGAAACTTCAACCACCTCCATGACGTGGTGCTGAACAATGAAACGAGGAAGGTTGTCAACCAGTTGTCTTTCTATCAGTTGGATGCCGGGCATATCAACAGCGATGTTCAACGCCAGGGGAAGACCCCGCGCGAAACGCTGGCAGAAATAAAAGCCATGCTTTTTCCCGGGACAAACGACAATAGAGCTCTTACGATCAGCCTGCAAAGCCCATCCATTTCACATGCCATCAATGTTTTCGGGCTCAAGGTGGAAAACAGAGATCTTGGAATTTATCACTTGTCCGTCTATGATAATATCCTGCCTGGTACAACGATTACCGCAATTATGATAGACTCTTCGGCGAATACATGGTCGGGAATCGGCGAGGGACCATACTCCGGCGGATTATTTCTGTCGGATCCGGCAAGTACGTATTTGCCCCACCCGCGATTTCAGGGGACAACTCCGGCAGCGGAACAACTGACCGGGAATATCCGCATAGGAAACACACCCAATGCGGCGATGCTGATTACCGATCAAAACGGAAATTCCATCGGATTCTCCGATTCAATAATTACCAACACATTGCCCAACGCTCTTGCCATTGTGCCAAGAACGGGCGCATACCATCCGCCTATCGGCTATTACATTTCGGGCGGAGAGTACTCCATCCGGCTCAACGAGTTTTCCAACCCAAAGATTTATCTCGGTGTCTTCGGTGATACGGTGAGCTATAAATACACCCGTGGAAACGGTCTTGCCTCTCAAGCGGATAACCTCCGGCTTGGTTCCGGGCTCTCGACAAAAAACGATGATCCGATTGCAAAGCAGATCAATCTCAGGACAATTGTATCGCTCGATACCCTGGAGATGACGTTTGACCTTGCAAATCTTGTGGTTGCGACCGGCGACTCGCTTTTGGTACATGGTAAGTCCGAGGGCGACCTTCTTGCTGAGAATCATGGCAATGGAAAGTCCTATGACCTCAATCTGTATCTCGGAAGCCCGACCAGAGTCGGAGCTTTTGCCCATCCATCAATTTCATTGGGGGCGAATTCTTCGCACCGGATTGTTCCGTCATGGAATAACCTGCTTTCTTCACCAGTGAAGATATTTGTGGATCTCGGCATGGACGGAACCGTGGATGACACACTGCTTATGGACAACACAGTGCATGTGAAGGAGGAGGGGACGATGGGGCATCCGGCGAGTTTTGCGCTGTTCCGGAATTATCCGAACCCGTTTAACCCTGGTACGAGCATAGGATATAGGATCAAGGGTTTAGGGTATGTGACTCTAAAGGTCTATGATGTGCTCGGGAGAGAAATCGCAACACTGGTGAATGAAGTACAAGCACCGGGTGAGTACTCAGTTGCTTTTGATGGTTCGCATCTTTCCAGTGGTGTGTACTTCTACCAATTGATGGCGGGGTCGTTTGTGGAGACGAGAAAGATGTTGCTCGCGAAGTAAAGGACCTGCCGGTTTCTTGCCCGTCACTATGTCTAAATGTAAGCAGACATGATTACTTTCATCAAAGCCGTCCATACGGTTATTTGGGTTATCATGACGCTGGCAACATTCTACATCGGCTATTCCGTAATCAGAATGACCTTCGACGTGTTGTTCACCATCGCGATTTGTCTGATCATGGCAGAGATTCTCGTGATCATTACAAATGCCTGGACATGTCCTCTCACG
>CAZIHJ010000198.1:0-3664 GCA_964538485.1 uncultured Chitinophagales bacterium
CTGACAGAACGGACTGCACTGGATGACTCCCGTGCGTTTTTCGTTACTTCCCGCAATTGCACATGTGCAAAAACACCAACGGCAACTATGCTGAGAGCCAGCACGGAAAAAACAATACTGAGCCGTGTGGAGGTCCCCTTAAAGATGGAGCGAATGCGTCGCGCCAGAAGAGGCTCCTCAAGGACACTCATTCTCTGGCCCATCGGAATCTGGCTCGGAAGATCCGGGTCGAAGTCTGACACAGCCACATCGAAATCAGGTCGTGAACCCGTTGTTCCGAGACGTCGAATGATGTCTCGTACCTTGCCCACAAGCTCATCGTCGCAAAGAAGCTGAAGGCGGGAGATTTGAGACATCGGTGAGAAATGCTCGATCACTCTCATGTCATTGACGCCGGCCGCTTGCAACTCTTCGACCAGCCAATGAACCCTTGTCGTATTCACATATGCGGTGACTCTTTTCATTGCGTTGCTTTCATGAATGAAGCGGGCCCCATCCCACCGACGGGTTCGCGCGACCCGGAGGCCCGCCTCCGATTGCTTCCTCAGTGATGTCCGTGTCCGCCACCTGTGTTCGACGTATCCATGGTTGCAAAATGCAACATCATGTCATCTTGCATCATCCCGAACCCGTGTCCACCCATCATGCCCATTTCGCCCATCCGGTTTCGCATCATCTGCATCATTTCGGGTCCCATATGGATCATATACTGAGTGCGGGGGGTCATCATCGAATCGGGTCTGAAATAGCACTCCGTACTGTCACCGTTCCATGTGAACCGCCCCCTTGCTGCGTGGACCTGACCCATGTGGCGCATCATAGACGAGTCCGTCATTACGTTGCCCATTCCGCCATGCGACATCATTGAGGAGGAATCCGGACAGAGCGAATCAGCCATCATGCGTTCACTGATCAGATGAACAGTGCGTTCCACGACTGAACGATCAACAGGTTTGGCAAATGTGAATGTGACCGCAGCATCGAGTCTCACGTTCGCCTGGCCATCAGCCGGGTTCACGGTCAAGTTAGCTGGAGGTATTGGTGTCGTCCCGCTCGGCGATGAGGAATCTTTAGAACATCCGACTACAGCGATAGCGATCAATACGGCTGCTGCAAGGGGTTTGAGATTCATGGCGTTTCTCCTTATTGGTTTGGTTGTTGTTGAGTGACGGTGTCATCATCGACACTGTCCATATACATTTCGGGGATCGTATCGAACAATTGTTTGCAGCCCACACAGCAGAAGTAATATGTCTTGCCCGCGTGTTCACCGCGTTCGGCGGTGGTAATGTTGTCGATCTTCGTCCCACATACGGGATCGAAAGCGTCTGGCTGATCCCTGCCATCGCCCGCTGTGACATACTTGTCTGGAGCTGCATCAAACATCTTCTTACAACTGGGCGCACAGAAGTGGTACAGATTGCCCATGTATAAACTCCAGCCTGCTGCGGCTCCGGGCTCAATGCGCATTCCACATACGGGGTCTCGTGTCATAGCTTCCGGTCTCCTACGATAGTCTGGCCACTGCTTGCGACATCCCATTGCTTACTTGAATCGTGATTTGATATTCGCCTTTGCCAGTCACCTCCATGCCTCCTCCAAAACGGTCAGCCATTGAAACCAAGTCAAAAGTTGGTGTCGATTGCGATAGATTGAGAACGTTATCTTTGACCATCGCTTCCTTGATTTCCAGTGCTGTTGCTTCGTCCTTCACAACGACCATAATGTGGTGTGTTCCTGCCATCATCGCACGCATAGTTCAATCCTCCAAAGTGTTTACTCTACGGGGAATGCAAATTTTTCCCGAGGGAGAGTGCAACTGCCAGATATTCCGATGATTGAGTATTCGACGTTGTCGTCTTTCTGGAAAGGCCCAATAGTTGCAAGCCAGTAACTGTAGCCAAGAGCAAACTCATTGTAGCGCCAGAGTGCCGGGAGGTTCCCGCGTTCTTGATATCCGTCCGTATGCTTGACGTTCCATTCAACCTTGACCTGCTGCCCGGGTTCAATGGGATAGGTTCCTATCCACAGCTCCACAACCTGTCGCTGGTGCACCTTCTCTGGAAGGCGAGGCGTATCTTCGGTATTATGCCACAGTTTCACGGTGTTACCCTCCTCTGAGATCAATCCCTGGGTGTACCATCATCACGGGGTCTTTGGCAACGCGATTCATATTTCCACCAATCTTAACTCGGCGATAGTTGCTTTCAGTATCTGTGCAGACTGATGCAAACCATCGACCTCCCGTTGGTTGAGATTCAAACGCAAGACGCGCTCCACACCTGATCGATCTATGACTGTAGGCAGACTCAGGCAAACGTCGCTGATGGTGTAATACTCGCTGATGAGGCTGGAAACCGAAAGCACCGTTCTCTGGTTTCGCAGGACTGCCTCCACGATGCGCAGCAGACCAATTGCGACAGCATAGTAGGTTGCACCCTTCCGCTCGATAATCTGGTAGGCGGCAGAACGGGTGTGCTCAAATATCTCATCCATGACTGATTGGTTGTACTGTACACCATGAATTGTCGAGAACGACTGCAGATCCATGCCGGCAATGTTTGCGAGCGACCAGATCGGGACCTCACTGTCACCGTGTTCGCCGGCGATGAATGCATGGACGCTTCTTGCATCAACATGAAAATGCTGACTAAGCAAGTACCGAAAACGGGCTGTATCAAGAATCGTACCTGAACCAATGACCCGATTTGCGGGCAGGCCAGAAAGTTTCCATGCCGCGTACGTCAACACATCTACAGGATTTGTTGCGACGAGGATAATACCGCCGGGGTTATTGCGCGCTACCTCAGGTATGATCTCACGAAAAACGAGTACGTTGTTTCTCACCAAATCAAGCCGGGTCTCGCCTTTTTTCTGGCCGACACCGGCAGCAATGATTGTGGTCGCTGCTCCCGAGCAATCACTGAATTCTCCGGCCCAAATGCGGGTAGGGTGCGTCAATGGCACTGAGTGGTTCAGGTCCATGGCTTCGCCCTCAGCCCGGGCTTTGTTTTTATCTATGAGCACAATCTCCGTTGCGAGACCGCTGAGTAACAGCGCATAGGCAAATGTTGATCCTACATTACCTGCACCGACGACTGCCACTCTTGTTGGTTGTACATCCTTCTTCGTCATTTGTCGTCAGCCCGATTCGGTTATTGATTGTTATTGTTCTGCCCGGTTGATCTCACCTCATACTCAAAATCAGACTGAACGGCGGCCTCCCGCTCACGCACCCACACTGTAATCTTGTATTCACCGTTTTGATCCAGTGTTAAGCCACCGCCGTAGTGCTTCATCATGGGGGTTAGCGTCACCGTGGAGTTCTTTTCTGTCGGGGAGATGGCCCGGACTTCTACGTTCATAATCTCCCTTTCCATTTTGCCGGTTTCATCTTGAACAATAACCATGATATGATGAGTCCCTGCCAGCATTGTCTTCATCGACTCCTCATCCATGTCTTTCGCATCGTGTTGGATCTGGCTATTCATCATGTGATGATCCTCTTTCTCAGCCGAGTTACTGTGCATCATTCCCATCATCTCGTGTGGGCCCTTCTTTGCGCCGCCGATCATCCCGTGATCTTTCATCATCTGCTTATGCTCGGTCTGAGTGATCAGCCAGACCCTGATAATCAGGCCTTGGGTTGTTTGTTCGAACGTCG
>CAZIHJ010000199.1:0-3582 GCA_964538485.1 uncultured Chitinophagales bacterium
ATGGGAGCGAAGGTGTCGGTGTGTGGCCCCGCAACCATGATACCGCGCGATGTTGAGCAACTCGGAGTGGGTGTATATCACCATGTTGACGATGTTCTGCCAAAGGTGGACGCAGTGAATGTTCTCCGCATCCAACTTGAACGTGATGCGGGAAGACTCTTCCCCTCGATTCGCGAGTACCATAATTACTATGGCATCACCCGTGCGCGTCTCGAGAAGGCGGCGCGGCCCGTGACCATCATGCATCCCGGACCGATCAACCGCGATGTTGAGCTATCTGCTGACGTTGCAGACGGCGAACACTCTGTGATTCTCCAACAGGTCCTTAACGGCGTAGCCATACGCATGGCTGTTCTTTACTTGCTCGGCACCCGAAATTAATCTGGATAACAATGATGAATGTACTGCTGAAAGGTGGAAGGATCATTGATCCTGTGTCTGGACGCGATGAAGTTCTGGACATCCAGATCGTTGATGGCCGGATAGAAAAAATCGCTGCCGGAATTTCTGCGCAATCCAAGACCCAAACGGTTGAACTGAAAGGGAAGGTGGTTGCTCCAGGCTTCATCGACATGCATGTTCATTTGCGTGAGCCGGGCTTCGAGCATAAGGAAACTATCCAATCAGGGTGCATGGCGGCCGCGGCTGGAGGCTTTACCGCGGTTTGTTGCATGCCGAATACCAATCCGGCAATCGATGACGAATCGGTTGTGCGTTATATTCAAAGCAAAGCGAGGATGGCGCTCAACGGCTTGGTGGATGTTCACCCGATTGCAGCGGTGACCATCGGTCGCAAGGGAGAACGAATGGCTCCCCTCGCCGAGTTGAGCGAGGCCGGCGTTGTGGCATTCACAGACGATGGTGATCCTGTGCACGACGCTGAAATCATGCGCCGGGCGTTGGAGTATGCACGCATGTTCAACCGGCCCATCATCCAGCATGCTCAAGACATGCCGATGACGAAAGGAGGGGTGATGAATGAAGGAATCGTCTCAACCCGTCTCGGTCTCGGTGGTATGCCTCGCGTTGCGGAAGACACAATGATTGCACGAGACATCGCCCTCACAACATACACGGGAGGTCAATATCATGTAGCGCATATGAGTACAGCTGGATCAACCGAACTTATTCGACAGGCGAAGAAGAGCAAGCTCGCGGTAACGTGTGAAGTCACTCCCCATCACTTTACGCTGACCGACGAAGCTGTCCATTCATACGATACGAACACAAAAATGAATCCTCCACTTCGTACGAAGGAAGATGTCGAAGCATTGAAGCAAGGGTTGAAGGACGGCACCATCGATGTTATTGCGACGGACCATGCGCCACATTCGTTCGATGAAAAACAAGTGGAGTTCCAGGCCGCACCATTCGGCATCGTGGGCCTCGAAACCGCCATCGGACTTTCCATCACCGAACTCGTCCGGAAAAACCTTCTTACACTTCCACAGTTGGTGGAGAAACTCTCCCTCAACCCCCGCCGCATCCTCCATCTCCCCACCATCAAGATTGCCGAAGGCGAGCAGGCAAATCTCACGATCTTCGACCCGACAGTCGAGTGGGTTGTCGATCCTTCCACATTCAAGTCTCTCTCAAAGAACACACCCTTTGGCGGATTTAAGCTTGTTGGTCGCTCGGTCGGGGTGATTAATAATGGTCATATGTATTGGAATTGAACGGTTTGCCGTCTTATTTAATAGACGGGTGAACAGCATCTGCTACATGTAACTTCGCTGAATCAAGCCCAACTTCACCAAAATACATCCATTTCTCTCATCTTTGCTCTCTCTCTTCGCTGGCATTCTGTTTGAACTGGTTCTCCGGTGTGTGAATCATGTTCCACCTTTTGGGTATGAAAATGCGACGAATCAGTGCTGCAACGGTGTTGAGTCTGCTGGTGTTCATCGGCTGTGATAATAACCTGCATGCACCTGACTACGCGCCACCTGCTCCCCCGTCAAATGTGTGGACCGAAACAGGTGACAACTTCATTGAGTTGTTCTGGAGTGCCAACCGCGAATCGGACGTTGCAGGATATAACGTCTTTGTCAGTTCGTCTTATGATGGAAGATATGAACTGATTGGTTCTACAACTCGCGAGTACTATCTCGACAACGATGCAAGAAACGGTGAGACCTACTACTATGCGATAACAGCATACGATTTTGATGGAAATGAAAGCGATCTGAGTCGGGATGTAGTGTATGATGTTCCCAGGCCAGAAGGGTATAACGTCGTTCTCAATGACTACCGCCAGTCGGTAAACTATTCCGGTTACGATTTCTCAAATTACGCAGCAGTGCCGTACAACGACCAGTATGCAGATATCTACTTCGAACATTTCAATGGTGCGTTCTATATGAACGTCCGCAGTGACACCGATATTCAGGATATGGGCCAAACAGGGTCGCTGCTTGATATCAAGGTCGCTCCGGCGGCCGGATGGTCCCCCACTCATGATGTACTGTTGCAAGTTGGCCACACCTACGTTGTATGGACCTGGGACGATCACTACGCGAAGTTCAGAGTTACAGGGATTTCCCCGAGTCGTGTCGTATTTGATTGGGCGTACCAGCTTCAACGCTCGAACCCGATGTTAAAACGGCCGGTGCCGCCAGGTGGAGAACGACTGGTCCAGCATGAGGAGCGACACCGACCGTAGTTGCGGTAACCCTGCCCGGGTGCTGGAGAGGAAGCGTGCATTGGTGGGCAGGGAGAACCACAGTGGAGAAACGGGTGCTACAATTGCAGACTTGATGGTGGCTGCATGCGTGGCGCCCGACTCCATTGGTGGCGCAAATGTTCGCAGACAGTAGTTTTTGTCCGGTACTCTCGTGGAACAGCGCGCCGGACGATTCAAAGCAATGGGACACAGGCACTGCAAGTCCGGACTTGATGGTGGACGGGTGAGCGGTGCCTGCTCCATTGCTGCTTTCATTGACTTTTGATATAGTAAGATGTATTTTTCCAAAGAGAATCCGGATGAATGTAATGTCTAAAGTTACCTGTTGTATCCTACTGCTGAGCGTTAGTGTGTTGCAGGTGGAAGCCCAGCAACGCCGCACCGGCAACGTCACGCCCAATTCTCGCCGCCAAATCCTCCTCGATTCGCTTGCTCCCGTTCCACAGACTCAACGCCTGCATGAGATTCCCCAAGGACAACCATACATACGGCAAGAACTGGGAAAGGGACAAACACGCTCCGTGTTCGAAGGCATCCGTCAAGGTCTGGCAACGGAGAACATCGGGCTGTTCAGCCAGTCTTTTGGTTTGCAGGTACAACTCAATCTGCGGGGTGGAGAAAGCGGAGTGTATAGTGGCAACCAGGCCTACTATGTACTTGGGAATTATATCAGAACACGAAGAGTTGCCCATATTGAGTTTACCACATATGACGAATCCTCTGCGAACCCGTATGCCACAGGAACGATTGGTTTGAACACGCGGGGAAGCCGGGAACTTGCCCAGGTCTACGTATCGCTATCACGAGCAGGAGCGCGTTGGGTTATTACCCAGATCAATATCTACTGATGGACTCATGAACTCTGTCGCAGGTCTGTTCTCAACGCAGGGTGGGGTTCT
>CAZIHJ010000200.1:0-3581 GCA_964538485.1 uncultured Chitinophagales bacterium
GTATAACGATGTTGCAGCAACAGTATCGAAGCCAAGCCCTCCCTGAGAGGTCGGTGTTACCATAAAGAGAACCAGTATGGCGCGCATCCCGTAATAGCTGAACCGCTCCCATAATTCTGTGAGGAAGAGGGTCGGCAACCCATCGGGGTGACGTGTGCGTTTAGAGGCAGTCATGGAGCCATGTTGTTTGTTGGAGGTTTGTTCCTGTCATTGGAGAAGTTGATATGATACTGAATTCATGATAAAGTGCAATTGGCTTGTTGACAATTACTTCTTCATAACGCTGTGGTGAGTCAGAGAAACATCACCGTCCTGAATCAATCCGATGCCGCGGGCATACCACTTCTTGCTTTTCTCTTTTGGATTCATCGGCGTCGTCTCCTCTGTCTTCAGGCAGTTCTCAAAACGTCCGGCTGGTGTTAGAACTGTCTCACTCATGCTGACGATTTCCGCCCGATCCATGGCAATTCCGGGGGCAATCTCCTGATAGAATCGGGAGCCAAGCAGGACAGTGCCCGGTATCATAAGGCCATAACGGGCCCCATTCACACCCGACTGCCAGGCACCATCATGACTCACGATTTTGCCATTCTTATAGATGTCAACCTCCTCTCCGAAGTAGTAGACATTGTTTGTCTCCTTGCCAATGGCGAAGAAGTTTCGTGAGACCTCAACCAGCTCACCGTCGAC
This sequence comes from uncultured Chitinophagales bacterium, assembly GCA_964538485.1. Classification (GTDB taxonomy): domain Bacteria; phylum Bacteroidota; class Ignavibacteria; order UBA10030; family UBA6906; genus JBJXHC01. The sequence continues at coordinate 691 of CAZIHJ010000200.1, forward strand.
AGTTTCTCTCTCTTCGACGACTCTGGTCTCAACACCATCTACTGTTTGCGTTTGGTCCAGTACGGAAATAACAACATCAATTGTTTTCCCTTCTTCCCCGCCCTTCAATTGCAACTGGTATCCCGGTTCAAGAATAAAATACGGGTTTGAACCCCGCGAGGCAAACGACGAAGTGCTTTCGATGAACGACTCCGTCCACTTCATCTGGGCGTGAGAAACACAAACCATCTGAATGGTGAAAAGGATGGCACAGATTTCTTTCTTGTACATAACTTCTTCCTTGAGGATGAACATCACTGGTTTATGTGTCGTACTCAAGACTTGCGATACACTGTCCCGGCAAACGAAGCAATAAGTTTATCTTCGCTCAGAAGCTCAACATGATAGGAAGCCGTTGTCTTTCCGAGATGTGTTTCTGATGCAACGGCCTTTACAATTGCGCCCACAGAAAGTGGTCGATGAAACTGCATACTTGTAGTCAATGCGACTGCAACAACACCATGACTGTTCGAAGCAAGCTCGAAAGCAAAGTCGGCAACGCTGTGCATGAATCCGCCGTGTGCAATGCCGATCTTGTTTGTGTGGCTCGCCTCAACTTTGGCCTCGACGACAGCAGTCCCCATTCCAACCTCCACAACCTTGATACCGAGCAGGTGTGCATATGGATGTGTTTCTGAATTCATGAAGGTGATGTCTGACTGTTGTTCATGATTTACTCCTTGAGGAGCAACTCTCCCCGCTTTATCGCCTCCGCAAGGTTGCCACACAGATTATCTTCTCCAAGTTCATCAAGAAAACCCGACTGGGTCATTGCAAAAAGTGGCTGCTTATGAATTCCGGAAATCACCAGGTGGCTCCCTTGATGTATGAGTTGCCTAAGGAGGTCTTCCAGAGCGCGCAATCCCGTCGCATCAATCGACAGGAGACTTTCGGTTTCAAGAATAAGAACCTTGGGTTTTTTGCTTACCGTCCTGATGGCCTCCGTAAATTGGTCAACCGCGCCGAAGAACAGCGATCCATAAACTTCGAACACTTCGATTCCTTCAGGTATCGCAGGGCGTGCTTGCATCTCATCATCTTCGCCCTCTTCACGAAGATCGCGGGTGATGGCATTGACCTGACTGACTTCCGACATCCTCTTCATAAACAGCAGTGCTGCAAGGACAACCCCGACTTCAATGGCGATCGTAAGATCGACGATCACCGTCAGACCGAATGTAATGAGCATAACTGCAATGTCGCTTCTCGGGCTTTTGAGAATCTTGAGAAACGAATGCCACTCGCTCATATTGTATGAGACAACTATGAGAATTGCCGCAAGGGTTGGCATGGGAATAAGAGTTGCCCAACTGCCAAAAAAGAGCATCACAAGCAATAGAACCATTGCGTGGATGACCCCGGCGATTGGGGTACGCCCACCATTCTTGACGTTGGTGGCAGTCCTCGCTATTGCGCCAGTTGCCGGAATTCCCGAAAACAGCGGAGACAGAATATTCGCTGCACCCTGGGCAACCAGTTCCATATTTGACCTGTGGCGTGAACGGATCATCCCATCTGCGACAACAGCGGAGAGCAAGGACTCAATGCCACCAAGCAATGCAATGGTGATGGCAGGGGAAACCAGTTGAGTGATGGTTGACCAGGACGCCTGTGGAATGTGAGGAATCGGGAGAGCCGATGGAACGTCACCGAACCGACTTCCGATCGTTTCAACTGAAACCCCAAGGTATTGGACAGCTGCTGTGACTGCAATGATAGCAACGAGGGAACCGGGAATCCGGTGATAGATACGCGGCCACAGGATAACGATCAAGAGCGAAACGATGCCGACGGTGAAACTGGTGTAATCAATATTCGGGAGAGTCGTAAGATAGACTGACCATTTCTCCATGAAGTCAGCGGGAAGTGAAGCAATATGAAGTCCAAGAAAATCATTGAGTTGGGATGAGAAGATGATCAGCGCAATTCCGCTGGTGAAGCCGACGGTAAGCGGGTACGGTATGAACTTCAACAACGTACCCAACCGTGCAAACCCCATGGCAATCAGAATCACACCTGCCATCATCGTTGCAATTGCAAGGCCGTCGTAACCGTGCTTTTGGACGATACTGTACACGATAACAATAAACGCCCCCGTCGGCCCTCCGATCTGAACCCGACTTCCTCCAAGGATGGAAATTGCGAGCCCTGCAATTATCGCCGTGTACAGCCCTTGTTCCGGTTTCACACCGGAGGCAATGGCAAAAGCGATGGCGAGCGGCAATGCGACAATCCCGACAATCACTCCCGAAACGAGATCGGAGAGGAACAGTTCCTTTGTGTATCCCTCTCTCAGGACTGTTAGGAGTTGCGGTTCAAGTCGCTTGTGCAAGAATGTTCTCCGCCGTCTGTTGTTTAAGAACTGTAATTCTGTCTGGTGCTGAACGAATCAATCCGGCTCAAATATACCAACCAGTAGCTCCGATCCTTGCAGGGCTACCAGGATTTTGTCTGCATCTTGGGCCCTTGGTACCGCTCTCCCGTTCCCACTCTCGATCTTCATTTCTCCATGGCTCCGATCAATCGTGATCCGACCAATATGTCTCCCGGAAAGATAAACATCAAGCATCGTTCCATCTTCAAGCTCGATATTTCTCAGGCGAAGGCTGAATTCTTCTTCACCGTTTGAATATGCCTCCCACTCGGCTTTCCCTTTTGCCTGCCTGCCAACACGTGTAACATCGGCGGGTGTCAGTTTCGCCTCATAGTCTTCAATGATGCGCCGAATCTTCACGGTCGCGTGCGGGGATCGGAGGTGAGGTATCCACCTCGCACCGTGGCACCAATGACGATAGCGGCAGTTGCGAGAACAATGTTCTTGATAATATACTGCCCCTCCAGAGTCGGAGCAT
>CAZIHJ010000201.1:0-3578 GCA_964538485.1 uncultured Chitinophagales bacterium
TTCTTGGCGGCAGTTATTACGCCCCAACTGTTTCTGTCGGGACTGTAGCCACCGGAGGGGTCACCGTTCCATTTTTTGAATTCCGGATCGCCGTTATCCGCGCCGCTCCAACTTCCATCTTCGATGTGAATAACGTCGTTCACGTCCGGCGGGAACATCTCCAGATAATCCTGTACCGTTGTGCATTTGAACCGGGTCGGGTTGGCAACCAGCCAGTTCACAAAGTTCTGGAAATTACTGTTGTAGTAGCCGTCGCTTCCACCACCGTAGTTATCGCCATCGTGATGCAATACGATCAGGATGGGTTGATTCGGGTCGGTGTTGTAGCTCTCAAGCTGACTCATCACGTATTCGTAATTCAATGCACCGAATCCTCCTCGACCATCCTCGTTGCCAAGGTACCGGTCCGTGGGTATGGCAATGATTTTCTTTGATGTACCGGTAGCAGGGTCGATGTATTCGACCCAGTGAGGCTGCCGTCCCCATCGGGCCGAGTTCTGCGTTGGCGCCCAGAGGCCGTTGAGTTGCACCCAGTCGCCGGGATTGGAATTGCGAACGTCCGCTTTGTTCGCTTCATACAAGTTGCCCGATGTGCTGAACGGATACCCGGTTGCTGCGCGGTCGAAGTGAACATTATCCACCATTACCCATTCGATGCCTTCATCCACGAGAGCAGGAATTGAGCGGGGCGAGAACGCATTTTCCGGCGGGAAGATTCCTTTGGAGTACGTACCCGGAAAGTTTGCCGCCATGATTTGCTTGTGTGCCTGAATCTGTTTGCGGATGTCCTGATATTCGATCAACCCCATCAACGGATGGTGATACCCGAAGGCCACCATATCCAACCGCGGGTTGCCGAGCGTTGTGTTCTGCTGCTTGATATAACTCCAGTGCGATTTCCAGTTCTGGAAATTCCCGTTGCCTGCGGTCTCGAGAGTATTCAGATTTTCAATGAGTGAGCCGGAGAAACTCACCTGTGCGCCAAAGTTGGGGAGACTCGCGTTGATGCCCGCCTGCACTGCATTCTTCGGCCAGCTCGTATACGGACCCCATCGTTGGTTGTGAATGTCGGCAACCGAGTATGAGTAGCGGTTGTTCTGATCAGTTTGTACCACGGTTTCATACGGCCAGTAAATCGGCTGGTGCATGTGCCAGAGGAAGGCAATGTAGATGGGCGGATTGGCGTTCTCTCTGGATTGCGAGAGTGAGAATTGAAGGGCGACCAGCAAACAGACGCACAAGGAACATAATCGGCGCATTTTTCCTCAACAAAATCTGTAATAACAGCCAGAACCAGTAATGAGATATCAATCAATATAGAGGAAAGAGAACGCGGTGGCAACAGGAACTGAAGCGATTTTCTTGTGGAAGCAGTTCATGGAAGATGATCTTCTTCGGGGGGCTTAATTGTGCGAAATGAATTGTAAAGAAGGATATCGTACATGATCTTCAATCCGCCGGCCACAAAAAAAGGAAAGCTCAATAATCCTGAACTTGCGAAGAACATTCCTGCAAGCGATGGTGACAATGATGCTCCAACAGATCGTGCCATGCCGGTTATTCCCGACGCGGCGGAACGCTCCCCGGGTGGCACCACTGCCATCGTGTATGACTGGCGTGTAGGCACGTCCATTTGTGAAATCGTGAACCGCAGCAGCAGGGCGACAATTGCCAGAGGAAGGGTAGGCATCAGAGGAACAAGGATAAGCAAAACACTCGACGGAATATGAGTGAACACCATCGTGTTGATAAGTCCGAACCGTTTTGCAAGCCGTGCCGCTAACAGGGCGGAGAAACCCGCCAGGATGTTTGCTCCGAAGAAGATGATGCCGAGCGTCTCGGGGGAAATGCCGAACTTGAGGTGGAACCAGTACGCCACCAAGCTTTGCAGTATGAAGCCACCGGCAAAAGCATCAAGCGCGAACAAACTGCTGAGCTTGAGCACGACACCCTTCGACTGATGCAGCGCGAATGGATGAGCTTGCACAGAGCCCGTGGCATTCTTCGCCTCCATACCGGGAGAAAGGAGGGCGAACAACGCGAGAACGAGCAGTCCGGCAACAGAATACATGACGATGACAATTCTGTATGACGACACTTCGGGATAATCGCTCTGGTGCAGAAGTCCCAATATCAGTCCGCACGACAGTGAACCGGTTGCAGTGGCAAATGAGCCGGCCAGATTGTACCATGCAAAGGTTTTTGTTCTTTGTGTGTCCGGTACGAGTTGGGAGAGGGCCGCTTGCTCAATGGAGAGGAACGGTCCGATGTCCTTGTCACTGGGAGCAATCACACCAATAGTCGCCGCAAGGATCAACAGCAGGTACTCGGTTGTGAATGCGAACACGGCGCCGGCGGCCACCATGAGCATTGCGCTCAGGATCAGCATACGCCTTCTGCCCAATCGATCGGCGGTCGTGGTAATGAGGAGCGAAAGGACGACATCACCAAGAAGGGTGTATGTGAGGAGGAGCCCGATCTCTTTTTCACTCAGGCCAATGCGAACAAGATAGAGCGCGAGTACTACAGAAAGGAGCCCGTACGCAAACAGCCTGACCATGCGGGTTGTGAAGAGTATCCGAACATCTCCGGTCAAGTTGTACCTCTCCGCAGATTATCGAGCAGAATCAGAAGGGGTCGGGAGAAGTCCAGCGTTACGAAGAATTTCAAGCCCGATAGACTTGCGTGCTTCGGCATCCTTATCGTCAATGATCGCAATGTTGTTCACGAAGAAATAGACGTCGCTGCCTCTTTCCAAATATCCCACCCACCAGCCCACCATGGGCAAAAGCCGTCCTGCCCAGCCGGTTTTTCCGCGCAGAACGTACTCGTCCGTCTTCTCAAGAATCAAAATGTCCTTGGCGATGTTGAGAGAACGTTGTGAGAAGGGGAGATCATTTTTGTAGAACCGCACGAGGAAATCAATCTGCTCGCGGGGTGTGATACGGAGTCCGCCCTCGAGCCAGAAGAGATCAATGCCGCCGGAGATATCTGCGTTGCCGTAGTGCATCGAATCCACGAACTGTTGCATACGCTCTGCACCAACTCGCCGGGCAATTTCCTGATAAAACCAGACGGTGGAATACTTGATTGCCCGCCGCATGTCCTGGTCTGCGTTCCATGTTGGCACTTGTCTTTTCACGCCGTCCCACCGGAGTGTATCGTGCTCATTTTTCAACACTCCCGTTTCCAGTGCGATCAGTGAATTGGGGATTTTGAATGTGGACGCCGGCAGGAATCCGCTGTCACTTCTCGCACGATTATAGACCCACATTGAATCGGAATTGAGATGATAAAGAACGAAGCAGCCCAGTACGCCTGACTTATCATAGAATTTCTTCCAATCCGGCCGCTCGGTAATCGTCGTCTGCGCTGATGATTGACTGCATAACAATGCAAGGAGAACTGCCAGGGAAAGAAATTGTTGGGTCATAATACTGTGGGATTTATTGAACGAGTGGTTTACGTATTCTGTGAAAGCCATGCGGTTACATCACCGGCATTCTTATCAGGCGGGAAGACTGGATAGAACACTTTCTCAATGATACCATCATTCAGAATAAGGGTCAAACGTTGGA
>CAZIHJ010000202.1:0-3572 GCA_964538485.1 uncultured Chitinophagales bacterium
TGTACGACGAGGAGGTTCATCTTGATATAGAGATCCGGAAATCCCGGGCTGACGAGCTTACGTCGTCTCTCGTCGAACACACGAGTGGTAACGTGAGATTCAAGCCGGGAGAGGATGCCACTTAATGCGTCGAAGCCGGGTTCGTATCGTTCTCAACAATCATCTTTGTGTCCAACGCTATCACCAATTCTTCATTTGTCGGGATGACGAATACAGAAACCGGTGAATCTGCCTCCGAAATCCTCTTCTCCTTATCAGACGACACATTGGAGGCATCGTCGAAGTTGATCCCGAGGAACTCCAAACCGGAGCAACTCGCCCTGCGGACGTCGGCGCTATTCTCGCCGATACCGCCGGTGAACACTACGGCGTCCACTCCTCCCATTGCGGCGGCATAAGCGCCGATGTACTTCTTCACGCGATAACAAAAGACGTCGAATGCGTATGTTGCCTTCTTGTCGCCGCTGTTCATTTCTGCAATAACCTCTCTCATATCACTGCTGATGCCTGAGATACCCTGTAGGCCGCTGTGCTTGTTGAGCAACGTGTTTGCATCCGAAAGTGATATGCCTTCCTTCCCCATGATGTAGAGAATGACGGAAGGATCGACATCACCGGAGCGCGTTCCCATCAACAATCCTTCAAGTGGAGTAAAGCCCATGGTGGTATCTATTGAAACACCTTTATCCACTGCAGCCATGCTGCACCCGTTGCCCAAATGACAGGTGATGATACGAAGTTCAGCGATGTTCTTGTGAAGCAACTCCGCTGAACGAGCAGAGACAAAGCGATGTGACATTCCGTGGAAACCGTAGCGTCGGATCTTGTACTGGGAATAAAGAGAATAGGGGATACCATACAGAAATGCCTTCTTCGGCATTTGCTGGTGGAATGCAGTATCGAACACTGCAACCTGCGGTGTTCCCGGCAGATTCACCTGACACGCATTGATGCCTCTCAGATTGTGTGGATTGTGCAGCGGTGCAATCTCGAAGTTATTCCGGATGCCCTTGATAACCCCATCGGTAATGAGTACTGAACTGGTGAATGTCTCTCCCCCGTGAACCACGCGATGTCCGACAGCGTGAATGTCCGATCTGTCATTGATGACGCCATGGTTTCGACTCAGCAGCACGGCAAGAATGTACTCTATGGCGACGGTATGATCAACGATCTCTCCCACAATCTTGATCTCGTCGCCATCGTGCCTCAGGTTCGTGAGTGTTGCACCACTCATCCCGATGCGCTCCACGCCGCCGCGGGCAAGGGTCTTTTGTGCATTCACCTCGATGAGCTGGTACTTGACTGATGAGCTGCCGCAATTGAGAACGAGAATGTTCATTGGTGGTCTACTACGCTTTAAGATGTGGGATTCTGGGTGAGGAGGATGGAGTGTGAATACGCTTGCCATCAGTGTCATACTCGAAGAACCCCTGCCCCACCTTCTTGCCTAATTTCCTTTCACGTACCATCCTGCGCAGAAGGGGACACGGTCTGTAACGCGGTTCGCCAAGTTCATGGAACAATGTTTCCATCCACATCAATACTTCATCCAGCCCCATGGAGTCCGCCATCTCGAGCGGACCAACGGGCATGTTGTAGCCAAGTCGCATGGCGGTGTCGATGTCTTCCACGCGGGCAATTCCCTCCATCAGCACGTGCATTGCTTCGTTCAGCATCGGCAGAATGACGCGTGTGGTAATGAACCCCGGGTACTCGAATACTTCCACCGGCGTTTTTCCAATCCGTTCGGCAAACGCTTTGGTGACCGCGAACGTTTCGTCAGATGTGTGCATGCCACGGACGATTTCAACAAGGGGGACCTGTGGCACCGGACTCAGGAAGTGCATGCCGATGATTCTGTCCGGTCGCTTGCTCGATTGTGCAAGCTTCGTTAAACTGAGTGTGGCAGTGTTGGAGACGAACACGGCGTCCTCTCTCCCGACAGAGTAAAATGCCTCAATAAGCTGACGCTTCAATTCGAACGTTTCATCCACGGCCTCGATAATGATGTCGCATTCCTTCAGGTCGGCGATGTTTGTAGAACCTGTGATTCGAGAGAGTATCGCCTTCTTTTCCGATGCTGTCTTGCTCCATCGCTTGATCTCATTGTCCATGGCACGGTTGAGACTTTCCTGGCCGGTTTTCAATGTCTTTTCATTCTTCTCCACACTGATAACGCGGATGCCTGCACCGGCAACTGTCTCAGCAATTCCCTGGCCCATCACTCCCAAACCAACTACTCCAACCGTATTAAATCGACCATCTGCCTTTTGTGAACGGATTGAGGACTGTAGGTCTTCAATCTTGAGGTTTTCAGCCATTGTTACCTTGGGTAAAGTTTGCGTAAAAGAACTTGTGACGGACGAAACAGGTTAGTCCATGCACAAAGTAGTTATGTTTGGAGAATTTAGCAAAGATATCACCAGTCGAAGGAGAGGATTGCATTTTCCACCATCTCTTCATATATTTATTGTGAATCTGTAAGCGGTCGGAACCATAAGGCGCCGGTTGCTTGTTCAAAAAGATGAATGCGCGTCGCGCATCTTTTTTTGGGAGTAAATAAGACTTATCCAGTCGGGTATCGGTGGTCAGATTATCAAAAAGGGTTGAATACGGGCTCATTGCGATCAGGCACATTGCTGCTGCATCGCATGGTCCGATTGTGACCGCGCGAGAAATTGCAGACATCTACAACATCTCCTACGAGCTATTGGCAAAAGTTCTGCAACGAATGGCAAAAGCCGGACTGGTCCAATCTCATCAGGGAGTCCGGGGAGGATATACCCTCGCTGTGACTCCAAATCAGGTTCCTGTGTCGAGAATTATCATGGCCATCGAAGGCACAAACCCGATGATTGCTCAATGCATGTCCGAGGGTCCGGAGAGCTGTGGCGTATTCCAGGTGTGTACGATCAAATCACCGTTGCAGAAGGTGCAGGCGAACATTGAGCGCGCGTTCGATTCAATGACGCTGGCGGAGATTGTCTGATGAGTGTGACGCTCCCGGTATATCTTGATAATCACTCAACGACGAGAGTTGATCCCCGTGTCGTTGCGACCATGCTTCCGTACTTTACGGATGACTACGGGAATGCCGCGAGCCGTCAACATTCCTATGGATCGAGGTCTGAGGCCGCAGTTGAGAATGCGCGGAAACAGCTTGCTGCTCTTGTTGGCGGTCGGCCCGACGAAATGATCTTCACCAGTGGAGCAACGGAATCAATCAACCTTGCCCTCAAAGGAATTGCCGAGGCGTATGCGTCGAAGGGACGACATGTTATCACAGCAGTATCGGAGCACAAAGCTGTTCTTGACGTCTGTGCACAATTGGAGCGGCTCGGTTTTTCAATAACCCGTTTGGCTGTAGACAAGTACGGTCTGGTTGATCTAGATGAACTGCGAAGAGAGATTACCCCCGACACGATCCTCGTGAGCATCATGATGGCAAACAATGAGATTGGAACGATAGCAGACGTGGAAGGAATCGGGACCATCTGCCGCGAGCGCGGGGTGCTCTTTCATACGGATGCGACACAGGGGGTCGGCAAGATTCCTGTTGACGTTCAAAG
>CAZIHJ010000203.1:0-3547 GCA_964538485.1 uncultured Chitinophagales bacterium
CAAAACTGGGTCAATACCAACGGCCCAAAGAAAATCAACGAAGTTCGAGACCTTACGATTGGGAAGTCCGGCGGCACACAAAAGATATATGCTGCGGATGAAATCCATGTTCGTGTTACAACCAATGGAGGGACAAACTGGGATTCAACCTCTGCGGGTTTCAGCTCACCGAGTCGGATTGATTGCAAACCAAATGATCAGACATATGTTATTGCCGCCCGAGATGGGCAAATAAGCTATAGTACGAACTCGGGCAGTGGGTGGACCAGTGGCTTACAGAATTCCGACGTTGTCCCACTTCGCCTCTCGATCAGTACGGCGGATGCCGACATCGCTTTCCTTGGCGCAGACACAATCAACCGGAATGGGACTTGGACGACTTCTCTTTGGAAGACTCTTGATGGCGGTGCTAACTGGACTGCTCTGAACTACTTCAGGGACAGTGCACGTACCAACATCCGTGATATTGCATACCATCCATACAATTCTTCTCAGCTTTGGGTATGTGGTACAGCAGGCAGTCCGAATGATCCCACGGTCGATTATGGATACAATCTTGAGAGTGAATCAACACCTCCCTATGGTGTTTGGTATACAAGTAATGGTGGCACAAACTGGGTTCGACGTGTCCAAGGCCTGTCTTCGTCCGGAGCCAAGAACGTGATGGCAATGGTCCTGTCCGTTCCCAATGGCACGACTGATACGCTGTTATGCGCAGCGCTCAGAACCACGACGACCGGAGATGCACGGTTGTATCGTTCCACAGACTTTGGGCAGAATTGGAGCACAACATATTTCTCATTCACCGGAGGAACACAGGATGTGCGTGTCTTGAAAATGAAGCCCGGTAGCCAGGACACCATGGTTGCCGCCGCCAACACCGGTTTCCTCTATAGCAGTACACGTGGCCAAAGCTGGGCAACAAGAAACAGCGGTCTTACAGAGCTTGATGTGCGCCAGGTAGTGTTTGACAAGAATGATCCGTTAACTGTGTATGTTGCAACTGCGGGCGGGGTGTTCAAGAGTACCAATCTTGGGAGCTCGTGGTCGCAGCAGACGGTTAACACCTCTAATGTCAATACGTCATCAATTGCATCGCTGTCGAATTTACAATTCACTGCTTCCAGGGTTTCCGCGGTTATCAACAAGTCGACTAATGCTGGCGGTGCTTGGGACTTGGGATCCGTCATCGCGCAACGTCGCTTCGCCGGGTATCATGCTTCCATCAATCCCAACTACTCAGGTTATGCGTATGTGTGTGGCGACAGTACGACGGCACATGACGATGTCGATGCTGCAATTTACACAACAACGAACACAGGGTCGACATGGTTTCAGTCGTACTTTCGCACTGTATCGCATAAAACAAGATTTTATCAAGTGGTGGCAGATCCGAAGAAAACATCGACGCGAGTCTATGCAGTGGGGAAAGCATCGAGTTCATCAACAAACCCGAATTTTTTCTATAGCACAAACAAAGGCATAGATTGGGCGAAGACCCAATCTTCAACCGTACGTGCTGGTGGGGGAGCAGATACTGTTTTATGCTTTGCGGCAGACTCAACCGGAACTCAAACCAACTCCCAGGTTATGTATGTGGGCTTGAAGAGTTCAGACTCGGAACTTGGTGTGTATAAGTCAATTGATGGTGGTAGCACATGGAACTCCAAAGGCCTTGGTGGAAAGACGGTTCGTTCCCTTGCTCTTCGTCAGCATTCGCCACTTACCATCTATGCCGGGTGTGACCAGGGACTCTTCAAGACTGCTGATAGCGGAGCGAATTGGGGAACTGCATTGCGTACTGACATCGTGCATCGTGTCCTCTACCATCCCTCGTATTCAACCTCGACGAATCATCTCTGGGTGATCGCAGATGCGGGCAACAAGATCTTCAAGACGATTGACGGTGGCTCAAACTGGACAGAGATCACAACATCGTCATTGCCAAAGCCACTGAATGACCTGCGAAGTGATCCGGCGAATGACTCGGTGATCTATGTGGCAACATCGTACGGAATGTACAAAGTAAACCCCGAGCCCGAGATTCCCACGGGTGTTGCGGTTGGGCCAAGCGGAGGCCATCCGCAAGTAACATGGACTGTGAACGCGGAAACAGACGTGACGACAGGAGGAAATTATCTCATTGACCGACGCCAACGCAACCATGGAGGAAACTGGACTTCGTGGTCTCAAGTTGGCACACCGAGCGGCTCCGCAAGTTCATGGTCTGACAACGCGATTACTGGCGGCGGATCCGGACCCGACACACTTCAGTATCGTATGCGTGCCCGGGACGGGCAAATGAATCTGTCAGATTACTCAAGCACGGTGACAATGCTTTACAGCAGCATTATCCAAAAGGCAGCGGTGGGAGAAGATGTAGCGGAGATTCCGGATGAATATCAGTTATTTCAAAACACGCCGAACCCATTCAATCCATCAACGGTGATCAAGTATGCGCTGCCCGAGGATGCCTATGTGGTGCTAAAGGTGTACGATATCACTGGTCGAGAGGTCATAACACTTGTGAACGATGTACAATCTGCCGGTTATAAGACGGTTACTTTCAACGTGACCGGTTTTGCAAGCGGCGTTTACCTCTACAGACTTTCTGCCGGTCATTTCATTGATGTAAAGAAGATGGTAGTGACAAAGTAGCAATCATCACCGCTACGTCTACGACGGGAGGCCGCTTGCCTCCCGTTTTTGTTTTCTTGAGTGCAGGGAGACAGAACCCGCTGCCTTCCCGTTTCGTTGACTTTCAGAACGGCTTTGCGTACCTTTTTTCAGCAATTATGGCAGGTGTTTGAACAAAGGATGTCAAAAGCAGCGGCGAAGGCAAGCGAAATTCAGGTGTTGTGGAATGGAAAGACCAAGGATCTGTTGCCTTCGGGTCAACCCGGACTGGTAATTCAACAGTTTACGGAGGGGACGAAACGCAAAACACCTCCGAAGATTTCCAAGGCAGTGCTTGCCAATGAGGTTTCGGCGTACCTGTTTACTTATCTCAAGGGATACAGAATTCCGACGCACTTTGTTGAGAAGGTTTCAGAGTCTGCCATGCTTGTCCGCCAGTTGGAGATGATTCCACTGACGGTGAAGGTATGGAATGTTGCAACGAAGGAATTCAGCCGTCAGTTTGGGCTTCGTGAGTTCTCCGAGCTTGCCGTACCTGTGATTGAACATTATTATGGCGCTCCGGCCAAGGCCCCACAGCTGGTAAACGAGTTTCACGTATACGCATTGGGTATCACAACGCCGGAACACTTGCGCAGCATTAATCGTCTCGCGTCCAAGGCAAACATCGTACTGCGGTCGTTTTTTGCCAGAAGAGAATTACGGTTGGTTGCGGTACAACTGACATTCGGGTTGATGAATGGCCAGGTCGTGATCGGCGATGAAATCTCGCCGTTCACCTGTTCTGTTATAGACAGTCGCAAGCCCAAACGGGGTGTATCGCCACTCGTTACAGCCAACGGCGCTTCGACAATCGGCGCATGTGTTGAATTCCGGAACCGTGTTTGCGGTATCGCTTGATATAAGGAAT
>CAZIHJ010000204.1:0-3512 GCA_964538485.1 uncultured Chitinophagales bacterium
ATACATTGACAATGAACCGTATCTCCAATACATTGCGTGTGAACACAGCAAACAGATGAAGCTCTTCACCACAAATATCGTATTCACCGGGCGAGTCGTAGTCATCCTGTTCTTCATGGCAAGTTCAGGGTTCACAACGTTGCTCCATATCTGCTCGATGGAAGCTTCGGAATGCTGCGACACGTCGGGTGCAAGCGATCATCACGCGTGCCCCAATGCGGAGGAGTCCCCTGTTACTGGTGCCTCTATCCAGAGCGTGAACGACTGCCACATCAACGCGGTTGTCGGTGGACTTTCTGCAATTCAAGCATTGCTTGAGAAGGACACCAAGGTACAGAACATCAGTGTTCTCGCTCTGCTCGTTCCGACATTTGTCTCCTTTGCGCCGAGTATCAACACTTCTTCGGTTATTTACTCCTACTCAGAAAGTGTTTCTCCACCCTCAGTGGAGAAGTACGTCCTTAACGAAACTTTCCTGATCTAAACACACCACTTGTAACCTTGGCGTGCACACGTCGCGGGTGCCTGCCCGCCTCTGGCGGGAACTCCACCTTCACGTGACTGCATTCAAGGTTACTTTGCTATTCTCTCGTTGCTCTTGATGAGTTCTCGCTTGTAGCGGATGAGGGAAGAATAGCAGAGCCTCGTTGTTCCAAAAAGTTTTCATCAACCGATTCAAAAAGGAGTGTCAGCTCATGCTGAAGCATACGAGATACTATCTGATTGCACTCTTGATATTCACACACTCGTTCACTGTCGCCCAAAATGGCAAGTCGCTCAAACAGGTAGACAACCTCGTTGAGGAAAGGCAGATTTCACCCACTCTCCGAACTGAAACGCAGGGTGATGCGAAGGGAGACACCACGTACTCTCTCGAAGCATTTGTGGATGAAGTCCTCCAGTACAACCCGAAACTGCAGGCATACAAGACGCGCATTCAAAGCTCTGAGGCCCGCGTGCCTCAAGCAACTGCATGGGAGGATCCACAGGCGGCCGTTGAGTTCTATGCTACGCCGGTAACATCGGCAAATCCATTTCGAGATGGGATGGAAACCGATTACTCGTTGCAGCAGGCGATTCCGCTGTTCGGACAAAAGTCGCTGATGGGTGATGTTGCCAGGGCAAACGTTCGCATGACGGAACAGTCAGCCGCAGCAATTGAACGCAATCTTATTGCGGAAGCGAAGCGTAGCTACGCGATGCTGTATTCGGCGCAGCGTCGGCTCGTGGTCAACGAAGAAAACCAGCGTCTTCTCAAGCAAATCATTGAGTCGGCGCGTGCGAAGTACAGCGTTGGCCTTACATCACAAGGCGATGTGCTGAAAGTCCAGGTTGAGTTGGCAAAACTTCAAAACGATCAGGCGACACTCCAACAAGAACTTACTGCGACTGAGGCAATGATGAATGCCCTTCGATCAAAGCCTTCAAACACTTCGATTGGTCAGGTTGCGAACAAGCTCCCGACGGAATTCAAAGTCACATTGGAAGAGCTTTTTGACCGCTCGCTGACCGGCCGGCCGGAAGTCCGTGCAATGAAATTTGAAATCGAAATGAACAACGCAGAGCTTGCGGCTGCAAAGCGAATGCGCTTTCCAGAGCTGATGGTTCGGGGTATGTACAAAGACATGAAAGAAGGAACAGATCAGTGGGCGGCAATGATAGGCATCAATATTCCGCTTGCCCCGTGGGCCATTGGAAAGTATTCGGGGAAAATTGAAGAGAGTGAATTGAACGTACGATCAGGCGAACAGTCTCTCCTGGACATGCAGAACATGGTCCGGGCGGAAGTCAGCGAGTCGTACGCGAAGGTCCAGTCCCGCTGGCAGCAGATCGACAGATATCAGCAAACCATTCTGCCGCAGGCTGAACAATCGCTCCAGTCAACACTTGCTGCTTATCAAACGGACAAGGCGGATTTTCTCTCACTCCTTGATACCTATCGACTCGTGCAGATGTTCAAAATGGAATACTACATGGTGGTTGGAGAGTACTTCGGCAGTCTCGCCACACTGGAACGTGCCGTTGGCAGCGACATTCGATAATTGCAGAAAGGGTAATTCGTAATGAACAAGAATCAGTTAAGAATGCTCGTTGGTGCAGTTATACTCGTCCTCGTTCTGATAGGTGTATACTTCATCTTCTTCTCTGCGAAAAATGCGGCAACCACTGCAACACAAACAGCCGAGGGGAAACGGATTCTGTATTACCGCGATCCGATGGACCCGACGATGAGGTCCGACAAGCCGGGCAAGTCGCCGATGGGAATGGAAATGGTTCCAGTGTATGAAGGTGAGGAAGGGGGGGGCATAAAAATCGACCCGACAACTGTTCAGAATACCGGTGTGCGATACGAAACGGCGCAGCGAAGAGCGCTCTCGAAAACCATACGCACGGTCGGCAAGGTTGACTACGATGAACGAAGGCTGTATTACGTCAACGCCAAAATCTCCGGATGGATTGATAAGCTGTACGTGAATTATACAGGCAAGTTTGTCCGGAAAGGTGAGCCGCTTCTTGAGATCTATAGTCCTGAGCTTGTCAGCGCGGAGGAAGAATACATCATTGCCCTGAAATACAAGAGCGGGGATTCAACACAACCACAAGAACTGTACAGTCGTGCGCATCGCAAGTTGATGTACTGGGATATTTCGCACGAACAAATTCAACGGTTGGAAGCGACGAGGCAGCCGGAAAAGACGATGGCTCTCGTTGCACCGGCGACCGGCGTCATCGTTGAGAAGAACGTGCTGCAAGGCGGCAATATCATGGCGGGGACGAATCTATTCAAGATTGCCGACCTCTCGACGGTGTGGGTGAATGCTGAGATATATGAGTACGAGGTTCCATTCGTCAAAGTCGGTCAGCGGGCAATGGTCACGCTCGCATACATACCGGGGAAAGTTATTACAGGTCGAGTGTCCTACATCTACCCGTATTTGAATCCTGACACACGCACCGTGCGAGTACGAGTCGAGATTCCGAATCCTAACTTGCTGCTGAAGCCGGAAATGTTTGCAACAGTGGAATTGCAGTCACCCGTGGCGGTGGATGCTGTCGCTCTCCCCGAACAAGCAGTCATCCATTCAGGTGAACGTAATGTTGTCGTTGTCTCTCGCGGCGATGGTCGTTTCGAGTCTCGCGATGTAAAACTCGGCATCCTTGCGGGCGGCTACTATCAAGTGCTTGAAGGAGTGCAGGAAGGCGAGAAGATTGTTGTGTCCTCGCAATTCCTGCTCGACTCGGAAAGCAACTTGAAAGCAGTCCTGCAAACAATGTCGCCGACCGGTGAATTGCCAGGTGATTCTGCGAGTATGAAACAGACCACACCCGGCGAACAAAAGGCTGATTCCTCAATGGGTGGGATGAAGATGGATGAGCCAACGCCGCCTCCACACAAGAACCACTCAAAATAAGGTGACGCCATGCTAGGAAGAATCATTGAGTGGTCGGTTAACAACAAGTTCATGGTGATTCTCATGACGCTGTTCGCGATTGGCGGCGGCATCTGGGCA
>CAZIHJ010000205.1:0-1059 GCA_964538485.1 uncultured Chitinophagales bacterium
CTCTGGCGCTCGACAAACAGTGGAACGAACTGGAGCCAGATACGCGGAGGAAATGACGCTCGGATACTCATGGATCCGACGTATCCGTCGTCGGGCGACAACATATTTGTGCTTGCCAAAGGTACAACCGTTGATACTTTGTATAGGAGCACAGATGGAGGTGTAACCGGGACCAACATTACCTCCGGCCTTCCGCAACCTATTAATGATATTCGCACATCTCCAACTGCCGGATTCCTGTACGCCGCGACAAACAAAGGCGTCTATGCGCGCGACCTGGAGCCCGCAATGCCGGAAGGATTCCAGGCAACCACACCCCAGAACAACCACCCGACCATGACGTGGACACAGAGTCAAGAAGCAGACATTGATTCATACCAGGTCTTCAAGTATGGCTATACAAGTTGTGAATGGGTCGGAAATAACTTGCATTGTTCGGGGCAAACGTCGCCTGTGCAGGTCGGGTCACTTCCCTACACTCAAACAACATTTGTGGATGTTACTGAGAATCTGAACAGCGGTACCCCCGGTAACCCGGCAGAATACAAAAGGTACTACGTGGTGGCAAAAGACAAAGCGGATGCTACCGCGCTGGTGTCCGGACCGACTGCTCCAATCGAATTTCTCGTGACAAATTATGATGATCCGGAGAAAGCAGGCGTGTCCGGCGAACCTGTTCCCACGGTGTTTTTTATGGATCAGAATTACCCCAATCCGTTTAATCCGAAGACAACCCTCGCTTACGGTTTACCCGAGGATGTGCACGTGTCTTTGGTAGTGTATGACGTCCTTGGACGTGAAGTAGCAACGCTGGTCAACGAAATGCAGCAGGCAGGGTTTAAGTCCGTTGAGTTTGATGCAAGCACTCTCTCCAGCGGCATGTACTTCTACAAGCTTGTCGCCGGCAGTTTTACCGATCTACAAAAAATGGTCGTGGCAAAATAATAACCAACCAGCAGGGTAGTACCACGAAACGGGAGGGCAGAATGCCTCCCGTTTTTTGTTCCCTTCCAACTTAAGGCAAACCCGGGCACCTCCGTCCATTCCTTGACTTTCCAT
>CAZIHJ010000205.1:1159-3437 GCA_964538485.1 uncultured Chitinophagales bacterium
TTCGATACCAGCGCCATCAGTCACCAGGACTTCCTCGCCGATTATTCAGACTTCAATCGCTCAAACCCAACCACGGGTGATACCATTCCGGAACACACACCGATTGGTCTCATTATCCGTCAGCAGAGCTACGCATGGAATTTCCCTTTTGCAGACTTCTTTGTAATTCTCAACTATACAATTTATAATGCCGGCACAGATACACTCGATTCGGTCTACGTCGGTTTTTGGAACAACGCTGTAGTACGCAATACTAATAATGTCCGACCGAGTACGCCGGGGTATTTCGATCATGGTGCAAATGGGTTTCTCGACACCACACGCATGATGTATACGTTCGACTATGACGGTATCCCCGGACCGTCACCGGCAGATAGTTACGTAGGAATCAAACTCCTCGGTTCGTCTCCATTCCCGCTTGGCGTGGATTCTCTTGGCGAACTTCGTTCTCAGACATATTTTAATGCATGGCGATTCCGGAGTTCATCCGGTGACCAGGCATATTTCTCTCCCGAAGATGATGCAGGCGTTGGTTCGAGTGGCGCGCGCAGCCGCTACGATCGCCTTGCTTCTTCGCTCACCCAGGACAAAATCACGCCCCTGCGCACGCGCGCTGATAACATGACGACGTTGCTTTCTGCCGGACCGTTTGCAACACTGCGCCCGGGAGATTCCTTGAACGTGGTTTTTGGCGTTATCTGTGCTCGCAAGAATGGTATTGCGCCTGCATTCAATGATACGTATGAACAACGTGCAACCCTCAGGGTGAATGCAGGATTCTGTCAACAAGCGTATGATGGTGAAGACGTAAACGGGAACAACATTCTGGATCCCGGAGAAGACATTAACGGGAATGGACGGCTTGATCACTTCCAACTTCCCCAACCGCCACGTCCGCCAAAAATCCGTGTGGAAGTGGAGAACCAGAATGTCGCGTTGTATTGGGACAAGTCATCTTCGGAAACATCAGTTGACCCCATTACCCGTGAGTTTGATTTCGAGGGATATCGCATCTACCGCTCAAACGCCGGCGCCGATTTCACCAACCCGGAAGACCTCCTGTTGACGCTTTCACTCGTTGGCGAATTCGATGTGCCTGCGAATACCATCGGATACAATACAGGGTTCAGCGCGATTGCGCTTGCTGAACCAAAGCTGTTTGCCGGTGATACTGTTGCGTATTGGTATCGTTTTCCGCCGGTCGGTTCGAATATCCCCCACCTGAATGGTTGGCAGTATCTCTATGGAGTTGCCGCGTTTGATCGGGGTGATTCGGCAACCGGAATTGCATCACTGCAGAGCAAGACGGAAGTGCGACGCGTGGTTCCCGGGACTTCACCAACATCGGATCAGGGGAAGTCCATTGGGGTCTATCCCAACCCGTACTATGTGAATGCCGCGTGGGATGGTGCCGGTGAACGCAACAGGAAAATCTACTTCTATAACCTTCCCGGCCGTTGCGAGATTCGAATCTATACGCTGGCCGGCGACGTTGTGGCGGACCTGCTGCACGATGCAGCAACCTACGATGGTTCAAACATCGAATGGTTCAGACGATTTGGCGGCATTGATGTTCCCCCGACATTTTCAGGGGGCGAACATGCATGGGATCTCATTTCAAAATTCGACCAGGCCATCGCCACCGGACTGTATCTTTTTAGTGTGAAGGACCTTGCTTCCGGTGACATCAAGACCGGAAAGTTCCTGGTGATCAAATAGAGAAATCATTCGATACATCATTTATAATCGGTACATCCATTATGAGGAGGTTGGCTATGAAGAAACTGCTCATGCTTGTGTTGCTTGTGGGAATGGGGATTGCGGAAATGACCGCCCAAATCCCGCACATTACCATCAGGGATTTTCAAGAGACCCCATTTGATTCTTTGGTTCTCGCTGATGCCCTCCAGAATACCGTTCCGTCACGATGGACGTTGCAACGATCTCCCGCTCCATACTATGGTGATACCGTTACCATTACAGCGTTGTGTGTTGTTCCCGCAAAGGTCCTGACCTTCACAGCTGGTGGCTTCACTATGCTACTCTACGACACCGGGGCGGTCAGTCACTGGGGGTCTGTGTTTGTGCGCGTGAATGCGCCAACAGACACGGCGCAGATCATTCTCGACGGATTCCTGAATGTCGAACGTGGAGACATCATTGAAATCACGGGATTGGTGAGCGAATTCCCTCTTACCAACATGAACAGTCTTACACAGTTTCAACCGATTGCAGGCAGGCCAATCAATATTGTTGGCAATGCCCCTGTCCCCGGATA
>CAZIHJ010000206.1:0-3398 GCA_964538485.1 uncultured Chitinophagales bacterium
TGTGCCCGTCTGTTGGCGATGAAATAAAATGCAACGAGTCCGAGTCCGCCGAGGAGCGAGATGAGCGCAGGGTAAATACCTTCGTCCAGGTAGAAGGTGTGACGGAAGAACATACCGAGCATTACCGCGAGGCCAATGGCGACGAACACCATGCCCCATTTCAATGAACTCAGCGGGTTCAGCCGTAACGTACCACGCTCGTACATCGCTTTTATGTCCTCCGATTTTAATCCTTTCTCGATCATCGTCATGCGTTCCTTATGACGTGTCAGGGCCATCAGTCCCCAGATCCCTCCGGCAGTCAGGAAGAATGTTATCGGGATGAACACTTCGAGTGCTTCCATGGTAGTCTCCTTTTTGATACATTGGTTCGGGTTTGCTCGTTCTGGAATCTTAGACAGCAGGCCGGGGGGAAATGTTTCAACATGTGCGATAAATGGGGCTGCCAAGAAATAATTAGTGAGTTCATGTGCACCATCCCACCACAATTCATTCTCCCCTTCTTAAGGGGAGAATTAAAGAGGGGTTCGTACAATTAAGTGGGATGGTGACTTTTTGTGCAGCCACACACAGGGAGGGTCGAAGAGGCTCTTTCCTGAAACCTCATCAACCTTTCTGTCGTCTAAACCTTCAACAACCGGGGCCCTACAACAAAAGTGGACAACGAACAAGCCATCCTTCGAGACGTCCTGGCGGGAAATACCCGTCGGTACGGCGCGTTGATCGATCTTCACAAAGATCGGGCGATGACGCTTGCCGTGCGACTTGTTGGCGACAGGGGAGAGGCTGAGGAATTGGTCCAGGATGCGTTCTTGCGTGCGTACCGGAACCTTGATACATTCCGGGGCGAAGCGAAGTTCGGCACATGGTTCTATCGTATCCTGTACAATCTGTGTATGACGAAGGTGACTCGACGGAAGCCCAAACCGGAATCCATCGACGATAAAGAAGATGGACTCATGAATGCCATGATTGTCGACCGGGATGATGTGAACGCTCTGGAACAAATGGAAGACGATGAGGTACAGGCCATCATTGGAGAAGAGATCAAGAGTTTGCCGGAGAAATACCGCGCAGCAGTGACATTGTTTTATGTTCAAGAAATGAACTATGAAGAAATCTGTGCAACGCTCGATATGCCGGTGGGTACGGTCAAAACCTATCTGTTCCGCGGAAGGAATATCCTGCGGGATCGGGTACTGCAACGAACGAGAGACGAGGTGAAAGTCGCATGAACCAGAATCATCCAGCCAACGACACATTGCAATTGTATGTGGACGGCGAACTCGACGCAACTCGTGTGGCCGATGTCCGCCGGCATCTTGATGAATGTCCCCGCTGCGAGGCGGACGTTCGCACACTGGTGCTCATGAGTGCATCGCTGAAAGCAACACCGTTGGAGAAAACAGGTGCAGGGTTTACGCGGAACGTTCTTGGCGCAATGCAACTTGCGCCAAAGGCACCTCTGATCTTCCGGCTGCTGGAGAAGGCCGGATATTTTGTGGGATTGGTGATCGTGCTCGGAATAATGTCAGCCGTTTTTACAATGACGGGCGTGATTCAACCCGGACATGTGCAACAAGGCGTAGGGTATGCGGAGAGAGTATATACTCAGGTCGACGGGGTGGTATCAGGTCTCAGCGCGGGACTTACTGCATTCCTGACAAAGTACATGTCATTTGTATTCGGGAAGGGAAGTGTGGGAATCGTGACGTTTTCGCTGGTGTTTCTGGCGTTGCTTGCGATTGCAGACAAGCTGTTGGGGGGACGGTTTCAGCATCGATTGCGATGAAGAATATTAGGGATGCACCACAGAGATACTGAGAAACAGGGGAACACAGAGAAGAGATTTTATCACGAGCACTGTCCTCAGTTCCTCTGATCGCTCATCGTCGGTTTGCCGTGCATGCTTGCAGCGCCAAGACACTCCTTGTAATAATCTTCATACTGGTTGACGATCTTGTGAACGTCGAATTCTTCTGCCCTGCGCCTCGCCGCCTTGCGAAACAGTTCGAGACGTGATTCGTTCGTCAACAACTCAACTGCATATTTTGCCATTCTCTCCACATCGCCGATCTCGGCAATGTACCCCGTTTCACCGTGTACCTGAAGTTCGGGTAATCCTCCTACACTGGATGAAATCACCGGGACTTCACACGCCATTGCTTCGAGTGCAGAAAGCCCGAAACTCTCCGATTGGCTTGGCATCAGAAACAAATCAGAAGCAGAAAGAATAGGGACCAACTCCTGCTGCTTGCCGAGGAACTTTACATGCTCTTGAATTCCCAGCTCACGAACGAGCAGTTCGCACGCAGAACGTTCAGGTCCATCTCCCACGAGAATCAGTTTTGATGGGACTTTCTTTCTCACGATATCATAGATCTTGATAACGTCCTGGACACGTTTGACGAGCCGGAAGTTGGAGATGTGAATAAGAATCCTCTCACCCTTCGGGGCGAAACGCCCGCAAATATCCTCGCTATCCATCCGTTTGTAATGTTCAATATCCACAAAGTTGGGAATGACCCGGATGTCCTTCTCGATACCGTAGTTCGTCATGGTCTTTTCACGGAGGAAACGTGACACGGCGGTAACGCCATCGCTTCGTTCAATACTGAATTTCATTACGGGCAGGAAGCTCGGCTCCAGTCCGACAAGCGTGATATCCGTGCCGTGGAGTGTCGTCACGATCTTCAATCCGTTGTTGACAATCTCCCGTGCGAGGAAGGCACTTGTTGCGTGCGGAATTGCATAGTGCGCGTGAATGACGTCCAGCTTCTCAAACCTGCACACCTCCACCATTTTGCTTGCAAGGGCCGGAGTGTACAGGGGGAACTCGAACAGCGGGTAACTCGCCATTTCCACTTCATGGTAGAACACGTTGCCGAGGTAGCCGTTGAGCCGCATGGGCATCGCATAGCTGATGAAGTGAATCTGGTGTCCCTTGTCAGCGAGCGCCTTGCCAAGCTCTGTGGCAACCACGCCGCTTCCCCCGTAGGTGGGGTAACACACCATTCCGATTTTCATATCAAAGTCCCTTGAAAATTTATCCCACCAACCCTCCCCTTGCTCAGGGGAAGGCAGGGAGGGGTCGTACAGGAAAAAACCTTATATTGGCCTTGGAGCGACAGATGACCGATGAATTCAAAACCATAGTGGGGGAAACGAAGGCTGAGACACGTGTTCAGGCCTCACGTTTTATTGCGACTGCCTCGCCCATTCTAACAAAGGATGATGCAGAAGCGTTCATCGGTCGAATAAGAAAAACACTTCATGACGCCACACATCACTGCTACGCCTACCGGCTTGGTACGGATGAACAACAGTTTAGGTTCAATGATGACGGCGAACCCAACGGAAGCGCCGGCAAGCCGATCCTTGCTGCAATTGATAAATTC
>CAZIHJ010000207.1:0-3364 GCA_964538485.1 uncultured Chitinophagales bacterium
CAGATCGAGGATGACGGTCCGCCGGCGGATTTTGTTCCCGTTGAGAAGGAGCCCGTTGTCGTGAAGAAAGTGGAGCCAAAGTATCCGGAACTGGCCATGCGTGCCGGTCTCGAAGGCAAGGTGTGGGTGAAGATCTGGGTCGATAAGGAAGGCAAGCCCAAGCAAGTGGTGATCCTTAAAAGCGACGCGGAGATTTTCAACGAACCATCCATCGAGGCGGCAAAACAGTTTGTCTTCACTCCTGCGTACATGAACAACGGTCCCGTCTCAGTGTGGGTGTCGGTGCCGTTCAGGTTCAAGCTTGCAGACAGGAAATGATGTTATGAGCGCTGGGCAATAGACCGGAAGCTGAAAGATTCGATCCTTGCCAGGAACGATTCAGACGGGGAAGGAGAAGTGCCTTCCCCTTTGAGTTTCAGGAGGTAACGATGAGTGTGACGACAGGAATTCGGTATGTGATTCTCGTGGTTTCCGGAGCGGCAATGCTTGCCGGCATTGCGATTATGGCAGGCTGGCTTGTGCCGCGTCAATTCCCCGGAGACTATAATGTCATTATCGGTGCCGTGATCTTCTTATACGGAGCGTACAGGTTCGCAATTGTGTTCTTTCAAATGCAAAGAGAGAATCGTGGTGGTATCTAAGTACTGGCTTGGAATACTGCTGGTAGGGTTGATCATCGGATGTGAATCCGGCCCCCGGATTTCAACCGTTGAGGGAACCGCAATTTTCGAATGTGACGAGTCCATCTACCCCGTGCTGCAACTTCTCGCTGCGGATTTCGGACGAGCATATGAAAAAGCCACCATAGTGCTTCGCCCCGTTGAGGCGCGCGAAGCAACAGCGAATTTTATCGACGACTCAGTCCGCCACATCATTATTGGCCGACCCCTCAACAGAGAAGAAAAGGAAGTGATCGCGACAGTCGGGATCGAGCAACAGGAATATCGTGTTGCCCTTGATGCCATCGCGGTGATCGGGCACAAGAGTAATCCATTGAAAGAAATGCGCGTCAGTATGCTGGACAGTGTCTTCGGTGGCTCGATGACGCGTTGGCCGGGTCGATCACGTAATCTCGTCATTGACGTGGCAATCGGTGGTGTTAACTCCAGCACGAATGAAGTCTTCAAGGAGAAAATTCTTAAAGGAAGAGCATTCACCCTTACAGCAACGCCATACTCCTCAAGCAAAGAGCTTGTTGAGTACGTGCAAGCTAATACAAATGCCATTGGAATTGTCGGCATCAGTTGGCTCGCCGGAACAGAGGGGGAGGTAACGGTGTTCAGTCTTGGCAATCCCGGACAGCGTCCCGATAGTACTGAGCCGATCGGTCGATACTATTCACCTGTGCAGGCGCATATCCACCGGGGATATTATCCGCTCAGCCGGTCGGTGTTTATCTACAACCGCGAAGTACAGAGAAACGTGAGCTATGGTTTCATTTCATACGTCTCAAGTGCCGCGGGCCAAAAGGTTTTTCTGAACAACGGGTTTGTACCGGTGACGATGCCGGTGCGGCTTGTTCAAATCACATCCAAAGAGGTACAATAGTCAATGAAGCGCACGATCCTTGGTCTTTTGATCCTCATTTCTTTCGACGGAGTGTTCGCACAGGACCTCTTCAACAAAGCGCGTGCGGCTCTTGCGGCCCGCGATACGGCAACAGCGGTCACCGGATTTGCTGACGCCCTCAAAGCCGGTCAGAAAAGCGCCGAGTCAAATTATTATCTCGGTACAATTGCCTATGCACGCGGAGCGTATGAGGACGCAATAACATTCCTTCAGACATCCATCCGTATTGATGATGACAACGTGGAAGCATTTCTGACCCTCGGCTATTCGTACATCAAAAAGGGTGATGCAGCGAACGCGCTCAGCACATTCGGACGGGCAGCAAAGATTGCTCCGAAGGATTGCAATGTCGCGATAGCGTACGGACGTGCACTCCTTGCGGCTGATTCGACGGACGCGGCAGTTCTTCAGTTGACCAAGGCCAAAGAGTGTGCTCCGGAAGACGCATCGGTTTATGAAGCCCTGGGAGATGCGTATCAGAAACAAGGTGTTGCCCCATTGGCAATTACGAACTACCAGAAAGCAGTGGAGTTGAATCCACGAAGCATTCAGACACGATATACACTTGCACGGGCCTTCGAAAAGAACCGCCAGTATACGGATGCCGTGAAGCAGTATGACGAGGTCATTGCCAATGACTCGTTGTATGCCGATGCATACCTTCAAAAGGGAAGTATTCTTGTACGCGCGAAGCTGTATGGAAGGGCAGCGGAGCCCTTGCGTAAATTCTCCCAACTCCGTACCGACCACTACGAATCGAGGGCAATGCTTGCCAAAGCCCTTGTTGAAACCAAGAAGTATGAAGAGGCCGTCACCGTTGCCAGTGCGGCGCTTTCCATTGATTCATCTTCTGCAGACACCTGGCGGACATATTTCTTTGCCCTTGTTGAAATGAAGGACTTTGCAAAAGCGGAAGTAGCTCTTGCCGGCCTGCAGCGCAGGACGCAACTTGAAGTGCAGGATTACTTGAAGCTTGGCGACCTGTATTTCGGACTCAAGAAACGGGACGAAGCGTTGGGCTGGTACCTGAAGGCAGTGCAGGCGGATTCATCCAACTGCGACCCGTACTTCAATCTCGGGTTTCTGTATATGCAGAGCCAGCAATGGGCGGATGCAGCGTCCAGTTTCGAAAAGAAGATCACCTGCGACTCGACTTCTCTGAGTTCGTATGTGAACGCGGCCGCGTCTCATATGCAAGTGAAGAATATGGAGCGTGCCCGCGAGTTGTTGACCAAAGCAATCTCCCTCAAGGCGGACTTTTTTCAAGGTCGTCTATGGCTGGCGCGGTACTATGTTGCGGTGGATTCATTTGATAATGCCAAATCGGAGTATGAAGAGGTCCTTCGCCTGATTGGCGATCAGACCGAGAAATACAAACGTGAGGCTGGCGAGGCCCACGCCCTTCTTGCCTCACTGTACGTGACGAAGAAAGAGTACGTTCGCGCCATCGAATCATTCAACAGGGCGGTCCGTGTCGGCTATGAAAATGCCGGCATGCATCTCTCATGGGGACAGGCTATTCTCCAAACACTTGATCCCAAGGATCCGCCGGACGAGAGCAAGCGGAAAAACGACGATGCTGTGCGCCACTTCAGACGATGTGTTGAAATGGACGCAAACAGTTGTCAGGGCCATCTCTGGCTTGCCGAAGGTCTTGTGCGATCCCGCGTTGCGGGTGATGACGAAACGAATAAGAAACTTAAAGACGAGGCCTGCGCGGAGTATCGAAAGGCCCTTAAGTGCGATCCTAAACTCGAGGAAGCAAAGAAGGGAATGGAACGCATAGGTTGTTAGT
>CAZIHJ010000208.1:0-3315 GCA_964538485.1 uncultured Chitinophagales bacterium
AAGTCGAGCTTTCTGCGTCAAACCGGACTCATCGTTCTGCTCGCGCAGATCGGTAGTTTTGTGCCAGCGAAGAAGGCCACCATCGGCATCGTCGACAAGATTTTTACACGGGTTGGCGCGAACGACAACATCGCATCAGGCGAAAGCACGTTCCTTGTGGAGATGCACGAAGCCGCGCACATTGTGAACACGGCAACGAAGCGCAGCTTGATCTTACTGGACGAAGTTGGCCGCGGCACGAGCACATTCGACGGCATCAGCATCGCGTGGTCGCTGACCGAGTACCTGCACGAGCGCATCGGTGCACGGACACTTTTTGCCACACACTACCACGAGTTGAACGAACTTGCCGACTTGTTTCCGCGCATCAAGAATTACAAGGTTGAAGTGCGCGAGTACGGCGACAAGGTGGTATTTCTGCACAAGGTAACGCCGGGTTTCGCCGATCATTCCTACGGCATCCAGGTTGCGCAGATGGCCGGGCTGCCGGAGGAGCTGACCGACCGCGCAAAACAGATACTGAAAAACCTGGAAGGTTCTGAGCTTACTGTGCACGGAGAAGCAGGTTCGGGGTTGGACCTGCCCGCCGGAGCGGCAGCACAGGCGGGGATGAGAGGTTTGACCAAAAACAAGAAAGCCCGTCCGGGTACCGAAGTACAAATGACGCTGTTCGAGGTTAAAGACGAGGCGCTACGCGCAGAACTGAAGAAGATTGATGTTGAAAAGATGACGCCGCTGGAGGCGTTGCAGAAGCTGGCGGAGCTGAAAGAAAACTTAAGCCGTTGAAGCAACTAACCCGATATCATCATTTCCTGTTTTTATCGAGATATTTCTTTTCGGTCTGCTACCTCAATGACTTTGATGATGAGCTCGCCATCCAGTATTTCATAAATTATTCTGAACCGGCCCTGGCGAACGCGATAGAAATCTACTTGATACCCTTTGAGTTTGACACATCCGCGGGGACGAGGGTCGAGTCTGAGAGATTGGATTCTTTCGTCAACGTACACAAAATCACGGTCCGACAGTCTCTCCAAGTCTCGTTGGGCAGATTTTGTTATCTTGACGACGTACATCAACGTCGGTCGCGTGTTTTAGCAAGCCGTTTCTTGCGGTACTTCTGATATTCAATGGTAGGTTCTGTGCGCCGACGTTCGGCAGACCGAATATCCCTGAGGTCCTCCATGGCGCGGAGCAGGCGTTCATAATCTTTGAGAGCGAGGATTACTTCCGATGGCCTGCCGTTGTTGGTTATGTACTTGACCGATGGTTCTTTGAATGTTGATCGCATGTTTATCTCCTCACTCTGATTTGGAAGAAAACAATTTTCACCTGAAGAATCAATCTCATTCTCATGAATGAACTACTCTCACAGCTCAAACTCCGCAACGTCCGTAAGACGATGACGATCTATGGAAGCTCGGTGCTGACGGCGATTGGCGTGATCAAGCTTCTTATTGAAGTCTATGGCTCCGGCGTTCTTGAGCGCATGTTCCCAGTAGTTGTGACGCTGCTGCTGTTTGGGCTTGCGAGTGCGTTTATTTATGCATGGTATCACGGCAAAGAAGGAAGGCAGGGGTTCAGCAAGAGAGAATTGCTTCTTCACGCCATCGTAGTTATTGCGGGCGTTGGTACTGTGTTGTTGTTTGGCATCGGCGCGTCAACGAATACGGAAATCCGTCGTCATGTTGGCAAGTCGATTGCCGTCCTTCCATTTACAAATACGAGTGGCAACAAAGAGGATGAATATTTCAGCGATGGGATTACGGAAGACATACTCACGCAGCTTGCCAAGATCAGCGACTTGAGGGTGATTGCACACGCAACGGTGATCAAATACAAAGACACTAAGAAAACGCCGCGCGAGATTGGGAAGGAACTTGGTGTTGCGGCAATCCTCACCGGCGGAGTCCGGCGCGACGAGAATCGCATCCGCATCAGCGGACAATTGATCAGCACGGAGTCGGATGAGTACCTCTGGGCTGAGGCGTATGATCGCGAGTTCAAGAATATCTTCGCCATACAGAGCGAAGTTGCCCGGCACATTGCGGAGGGACTGCGGGTCCGCATGACCACTGATGAAGTAAAACGCGTCAATGCCGCTCCCACCACCAACCTTGACGCATACGCGTTGTACCTTCGCGGACGCGACCACGGAGCGAAGGAAACCGCGGCGGATAACGGCATTGCCATTGAACTGTTGCAGAAAGCGATTGTGCTCGACCCGCAATATGCGGTCGCATACGCGGAGCTTGGTCTGGCGTACCGGCAGCGCTACATCGCGCACGGATACCCGAGCATCTGGGCTGATTCCGCAGTTGCGCTCGGCCGCATGGCAACGGAGCTCGATCCGACGAGTGCAAACGGTTATCATACGATGGGAAGAGGATATGAAGCGCTCGGAAAGTATGACCTTGCGTTGCAGAGCTACAACAAAGCTATCGAGTTAAGTCCGAACCACGCTGGGGCAATCTCCGGTCTTGGCTGGGTTGCATTCAACAAGGGGAATCTGGATGAGGCGCTGGCATGGATGCGCAAGAGTGTTGAACTGGCGCCGGATGCAGCAGCGAAGTACACGAATGTTGGACTGGTGTATAATCTTCTCGGCGAGGATTCGCTCGCGCTGCGTTGGTTCAACACGTCTCTCGAATTACAACCCCTGCTGACAACATACAATCATCTCGCATATTTCCATTTGTTTACCAAAGAGATTGCCGAAGCGAGGAAGTATGTGCAAATCGCCCACAAAAAATTTCCGGATGATATCTGGACACTCAGTGCATACGGTGACGTTGAAATGATTGCGGGCAATTTCACGCTTGCGAGGGAACACTATGAGAAGTGCGTACAGCTTTCTTCGTATGCAGACGGGCCAGGGAATCAGCTTGCATTCACGTTGCTGAAGTTGGGAGAAACAAAGAAAGCAACGGCCATTCTCGATTCGAATCTTATCACCTTCAAGCGATTGAGCAATGAGAACCCCGGGGATTACTACAATCCGTTTGTTGTGGCAACGATTTTCGCCATGCAGAACAACCCGGAGGAAGCCATTTCGTGGCTCAGGATTGCGGTCGAGCGTGGTTACATCGAGTACCGGTGGTTGAATGTCGAGCCGATGGTTGACAACCTGCGTAATCATCAGGCATTTCGCGACATTATGGACAAGCTTCGGGTGCGGCTGAAGGCGATGCACCGTCGCGCCGAGGAAAGAGGATTATTCCGGCGGTAGGAAGTGTCCCAGTTTGAATTTACCGTCAGGCTGAATACTATGACAAAGTCAAGCCTCTTTGAACCATAGCAGGGTGAATGGAGCGA
>CAZIHJ010000209.1:0-3312 GCA_964538485.1 uncultured Chitinophagales bacterium
CCTTGTGGGCGCCACCCCCTCAAGATGGTGCGTCTGCCAATTTCGCCACTTCCGCGAAGTAAACAATGAATACAAGAGGAATCTCAGTGACCGCGGGTGGGCTCGAACCACCGACCCTCTGCTTAAAAGGCAGATGCTCTACCCCTGAGCTACGCGGTCATTTACAATCCACTGAACGGGTTGGTTGCTTCGCAGCACTACTCTTTCATTCCGTCCGGATACCTTTGCACAGCAGGGGGCCAACTTGCCAACGATTGCATTTCGGTCTTATAAATGACTTAGCTTGCGAGTCAAAAATACAAAAAAGGTCTCTCTAAGGCAACAGCCCGGAATGACATAATCCTCCCATTGCAAAACATGGGAATACCCTGCAAGCGATGAGTTAGCGGTCACACATTGATCCGGTGAGCATGGCGTGACACATTCAAATTCGCTATCTTTGTTCGAGCCAATAAGTCTCCAGAAGTTTGTTGTTCAACTCGACAACACTGCATTTACTCTGCTTGGACATGCGTTATGATTGCCGTGAACCCGCGGGCCTTTGTTAATACGTTCTCGGACTCGGTTTCAACCCTGCCGATCGCAATACTCTACGTAACTGCTGGCTGCAACCTCCAATGCATTACATGTTCGTTCAGAACCCCCCTGCCTGCCGAGCTCACTCTGGAAGAGATTCGAACATTGGCAGGAGATCTTAAGCGGCTTGGACTTCGGCACATTGTGTATTCCGGGGGAGAACCCCTGTTGCGTCGTGATTTTGTTGAGATCTGTGAAACCTTCAAGCACCTCGGAGTAAAACAAACCCTGCTCACGAACGGACTACTATTGGAGAAGAGGTTTGATCAGATTGCGGTGTTTTTCTCGGAGGTGATTGTCTCAATCGACGGTCCAAAGGCCCAAGTCCATAACAAGATCAGGGGGATGAATGCCTTTGACGCAATCATCCGGGGAGTGAATCGCGCGGTAGATGCCGGCGGGTGCGTGGTTTCAATAAGAACGGTATTGCAACGCTCAAATTTTAGATACGTGCCGGAGATGCTCGGATTTGCAAAGTCACTCGGCGTCCAGCGGCTCTCTTTCCTCGCAGCAGATGTACATTCCGACAGCTTCGGCAGGGACAAATTCGGACCGGCCGCGGAAACAAGTGATATTTGCCTGAACTCCGATGAAACCGCGGAACTCCGGCAGATTGTGGACGAGTCCTTCAGCGATTCATCGATTGACAACTTGCAACCCCTTCGTGTGGACTCAAGATCGCGGCTGATGCATATTGTGCAGTACTATGAAGCCATGAACAACGGCGCCGCATTCCCGAACAACATCTGCAATGCGCCAATGGTCTCGACCGTTATTACCTCATCCGGAGATGTTCATCCTTGTTATTTTCTCCCCCGGGCGGGCAATATCCGCACATCGACCATCGCGGAAATTCTGAACTCGACGGAAATGAAATCAACCCGGAGCGATGTACGGGCCTACCGTCCCGCCGAATGCAAGACGTGTGTTTGTACGCTCTATAAGAGCCCGGCAGCCGCGCTCTTTGATCGCTTCTAACCCCTATGCAGATATTACCCCGTTCCTTTCTGCGTCCACTTCTCTTCATAACATCCATCGTCTTCGGATTGGTGTTCACTGTGTATGCAATTCAATGGATGCCACGAGTGACCCACGGCTTCGCTATGTACTATACATATGCGAAGATGCTGGCAAACGGTGACGACTTTAGCAGGGTGTATGACTACGATTATTTCAATTCGAAGGTCGAAGAATACGGCATGGACAACATGCTTGACATGCCAAACAACATCCCGACAAATGCTCTTGCACTATTTCCTGTGACCTGGCTGCAACCCGTTCCTGCCAAGATTGTTTGGAGTCTGATTTCACTCTGCGCGTTGGCCGGGTCATTGTTGTTGATGTTTGATCTTTATGAAGTGAGATTTTCTGAAACCATTGGACTTGGGATGCTTTCACTCGTTTTCCTTTGGCGTCCGATCTATGATTCAATTGCCCTCGGACAAGTCTACTTCGTCCTTCTCTTCCTCTTCTCCTTAAGTATGCGGGGGATATTTCGCAGCTCCGCACCTCTATCAGGGCTTCCTTTGGCGGCGACCTTCCTCATCAAGGGATATGGAGTGGTTCCCCTGCTCTGGCTCGGTTTTCAGAAACGGTGGAAACCCGAATTGATAGCACTCCTTGCCGCCGCGCTTGTGGTTGTCACCACCCTCCCTCTCTTCACCGTTGAAACATGGACCATATTCTACAAAGATGTCGTTGCAAAACTTGGAACACAACCGACAGACGGTCATACGGCGTTCCAAACCATCAACGGGATTCTACTCCATTTGTTCTCCTTTGACATCCGGTGGCTTCCTTCTCCACTCGTGATCCTCCCAATGCCCGCAATCAGAATTATGAGCTATGGTCTGAATGCCCTGCTCATCGTTCTGGTACTGTCAAAGAGAACGGAACCACACCCGCCCAATGCAACGCTCTCGTACGCGGCAGCAATTGGAACAGGAGTCATTACAGCACCGCTTGCTGAAGAATACCATTTTGTCTTGTTTCTGCCAATCGTCATCGGATTGGGGGTTCGAGTTTTCCGTGGGTACCTCGTCAACAAAAAGCTACAGAGATACGACTGGGTATTCATTATGGCAGTCGCCGTGATGGCAGCTCCACTCCCGTACAAGAGCTTGCATCTTGCAGAATTCCCCATGATCCTGTTTGCGTATCCAAAACTCTATGCAGGAGTCGCGATCATTCTGTACTACAGATTTTGGTTCAACCCGAACAAGACAATGTGTACCGATGTTGAGGAGTGAGTTTGATCGAGCAGATCTCAAGGTAATTCAGACAAACGCATGCAATTGACTCCGATGTTGTTGGCCGGGTTGTGGAATTCCTGGCGAAGCATGGCATGAAAGGCGGGCGGCGAAGACTAGCTCTGGCTGCTGACTTTGGGAGTCTCAGCGCTTTCAGATTTGGGATTGGATTTCTTGTAGAGAATCCCCAGAGGAATCACCACGCAATAGCCAAGCACAAGCAAAATTGGAGCGACATAAAGTGGAAGAACTCCCTCTACACTCCCCTCCATCATGGCAACATATCCGAGCAGAATAACGAGAACCCCGACCCCAATTATGATAAAGTTCTCCCGGTTCAGAGGAAACACATCGTCGCGCATCACTCGCTTACGCACTTCCCTCTTCTTAATTACTTTACTCATTGCTTGCCTCCGTTACCGATGTGAATTCATGCGTTGAACTGGTTCAAGAAAAAGCCCAGCGTTGGGGGGAACGCCGGGCTTGA
>CAZIHJ010000210.1:0-3300 GCA_964538485.1 uncultured Chitinophagales bacterium
TTCTTTCCACTGAAACGCAGGGACTTCGTCTGGTAACCTCCACCACGCTTTACAGGAGTCAGACCACCTGCAAATGTGGCGAGGTCAAGCACTCGTACGGTAAACGGACTTGTCCATTCATCCCTGTAGTGATCTCCCCACACAAATCTGTGGAACCCGCCTGCTGCATATTCCGGTCCCGCAACCACGGTGAGAGAATCGTTTGACGGTGACCGGGAAATGACCGTCGTCTTTTCGAATCCGACTGCCTCCGATGGATCATCAAGGCCAAAAGAAATTACTCCGCAACCGGCAATCAGCGGGAGGCAACAAAGCATAGGGAGAATACGTGTCATAGAACGATCTGGATGAATATAGGTTGGTACGATAGACGCTCCAAAAATAGAGAATTCCGCCAACAGGTGCAATGAAGAGACAGGGGGTGTTACCTGATTGCGTTACTTATGGTAGAAGCTTGACAATTAACAATGATCAACAAACAACAATCAATAGTAGAAATCCAATGACAGAGAATTCTAATGGTCGGCAGGAGAATCCAGTCCGCGACAAATCTCTCGCATTCGCAATCCGGATCGTTCACACCCATCGCTTTCTTGTTCACCAAAAGAATGAGTATATCCTTGCCAAACAACTTCTGAAAAGTGGCACTTCGATTGGAGCCAACATTGCCGAGGCTCAAAGCGCCATTTCGAGAGCAGATTTCTCCAATAAGATTTCGATCTCATTCAAAGAAGCCCGCGAGACAATATATTGGCTTCAGCTTCTCTCGGCGACAGGTTTTCTAACAAAAGATGAATTTCAATCTCTCAATTCAGATTGCGAGGAACTTTGTAAACTCTTGTTTACAATCCTCAAGACAACCCGAATCAAACCTCGTTCAGCTATTACATAACCAACCGGGCACGAACCCATTGTTTGTTGCTCATTGTTCACTACTCATTACTAAAGGAGTTATCATGACAAACACTAACGCAGTATTCTCGACGATGGTCCGATCCGGAAAGACGACCTACTTCGTGGACGTGAAGGAAGCGAAGAACGGGAAGAAGTATCTCTCGATTTCCGAGAACCGTCTGGAGGGCGAAGAGAAAAAGCGGACAACCGTCCGTGTCTTCGGAGAGACAATCGACCAGTTCCGTCAGGCGATTGACGAGGCAGCCGCTGCAGTCACCGAGTAGCCGGCTGTTCAACAGGGGCGGTGGTCGCCTGCCCGGCCATCGTCTCTGTGTTGTATCAACCTGATGAATATTCTACAACGAAATGACGTGTACCGTGCCGTTTGTGAGGGTCACCATAAGTTTCTCACCGCCATTCACCAAACCAACACGATAGATCTCGTCGCTGAAGTTCCTCAAGGTCAGTGTATTCTCCCCCGATTCCATATCCCAGACTCTGACAGTATAGTCATAAGAACTTGTGATGAGCTTCATCCCGTCAGGAAAAAACTCCAGTCCCGGAACTGTATTTGAGTGTCCCGTGAGGGTGTGGACCTTCTTCTCGTTGGCCCAATCCCAGACTGCAACTTCGCCACTGTTCCCACCCACAGCAATCAATTTCCCGTCCGGACTGAGAGAAAAATACACCAGCGAAGGCAATGCCCTGATAGTTTTCACAAGCGACCAGTCCCACGTTTGCCAGATTCTTATCTGTCCGTTGGTGGAACCGCCGAGAACGTATTCTCCATCCGACGTGAAGTGTACGGTATAAAACGCATTGCCGGCGGCGCTGAGAGTTTTGACACTATCCCAAGTGTCGGATGACCACACACGGACAGAACCATCCGTGGATGCAGTGGCGACGAGCTTTTTTGCATCATTCAATGCAACGCCAAAAATCGGTCGGGTATGACCTGTAAGCGCCTTGATTTCCTTTTCACGCACCACATCCCACACCCTCAACACCCGATCATGAGAAGCCGTGAAAAGTAAGGTATTGTCGCCGCTGAACACCGCGCAGTTTGCGCTGTATCCGTTCACCTGCCTGACCCGCTCACCTATTGAAAGATCCCACACACCAATCACTGTGTCCGAACAGGCGGCTGCCATCCATTGCTGATTGGGACTTATGGGAGCGTACCACGGACCTCCGTTGCACACCTTGAATTTAAGTTCGGCGAATTGTAATGCGTTCCAGAACTTGACGGTGCCATCCTTCGATGCGCTGGCAATCAGACTCCCATCCGGACTGTATGCAACACCATTGACGGGAAATTCGTGACCGCGAAGTTCTTGCACACATTCAAAGGTCCCGGCGTTCCAGATTCTCACAAGGCCGTCATTTGAACCGGAGACAACGAACTTTCCATCAGGACTGAATCGCACTCCGTTGACATAATGCTTGTGTCCCTCGATCTTTCTTATGATCGTTCCGTTGCTTGCATCGATAATCCGTATCAGGTTGTCCTTTCCACCGATAACAATGCGTTTTCCATCGGGACTGAAATCCGCCGACTGAATTGCGGCGTACACTCCATCGGTACTAATGTCAAGCGACCAGAGTTCTGTTCCATCGGCAATGTTGAAGTACCGCGCCCGCATATTCCAGCCGGCAACGAGAATATTCTCCCCGTCCGGCGAGAAATCGACAGAGCTTGCCGGATGGTCATCCAGATCAAAACGCCGAAGTTCTTTTCCATTGAGAGGATTAAAAAGCTTCACAAAGCTTGCGACGTTTTTTTCAGGGTGTCGTTCCCACGATGCCAGTCCAAGGGTTTTTCCATCGGGACTGAACTTCACTTGATAGACACCCTGCGACAGGCCCTGCTCTATCGTTGTGTTCAGGCCCGACGCGATATTCCACAACTTCACCTTTCTATCCGTGGCGCCCGAGGCCAGAGTCTTACCATCAGGGCTAAAATCCAGCGTACTCACCTGCCCTGTGTGTCCGGCAAAACGCCGGATAATCCCACCCGATGCAACGTTCCAGAGTATAATTGAGCTATCCGCCGCCCCTGATGCAGCCATGTTTCCATCCGGACTGAATGCAACGCTCGCAACATTCCCCCGATGTCCGGCGAGTGTCTTCGCACTTCTGTCCGCCATCGCGTTGAGCAATCGGTACTCCCATCCGCGCAACTGCGGGTTCGTTTCGCTCAAGATTTTTTTTGCCTCCCC
The DNA here is from genome assembly GCA_964538485.1 of uncultured Chitinophagales bacterium. Taxonomy (GTDB): domain Bacteria; phylum Bacteroidota; class Ignavibacteria; order UBA10030; family UBA6906; genus JBJXHC01. The sequence continues at coordinate 3,114 of CAZIHJ010000210.1, forward strand.
GGTGAGGTTGAGATTAAGGAAGGCTTCGGCCGCGTTCAGTTGTGTCAGATTCAAGCGGCTTTCAATGGCCTCCCTTGACAATTCTTGCGCCGGTGTGCGGGCACCAGTCGTGAGGAGCAGGCTTACCATCAACCACAAGCGCAGAAGATTCATATTGAGAAACCCTGAAGGTATTGAAGAGTGGACT
>CAZIHJ010000211.1:0-3212 GCA_964538485.1 uncultured Chitinophagales bacterium
TAAAAAAAAATTTCTGGTCGTTGACATAATTGCCGCCATACGCTTTGAATGCATACAGAGCTGTTGCAACTCTTGGATCAACGAAACGACTGGTCGAATTCCGCATGAAGAGTTGGAGGAAGATGTTCCGGTGCAGATAGTTGTTACTCCCGGCAAATACCTTTCTTGTGGCAGAGACCACTCCAATAGCCCCCCCATCCGGCTTGTTGATCAGAATCTCGCTGCCCGTGTACCTGCTTGGATCATCAAATTGCGAGAAGTTGCACGTGGCAGCGAAGAAGTGGCAGAGCTTGTTTCCGTTGACCAGCTGCGGAATTGATGTTTGCACGTTGAAGATTGATTCATGTGTCCACACTGTTGGGTTACCGTGGCCCGTGAAGTTCACGGCCAGTACTCCTTGATTGACATTGTCAATGATGGCCTGATATGCACCCGGCTTTCTTCGCCCTTGAGCTGTCTGAACGGTGGGATACTCAGCAATGTAGATCTTCTTTTTATCAAACTCGTCGGGGGTATAATATCGAGCAAGTTGTTCGGCAGCTTCGCTGTGAATGATTCCATCTTCACGCTCCGGCGTCCAGGAGTCGTCACCGATGAACAACATTTTCATCTTCCAATTCTCTTTCGCAGAGACCGTTTCGTAACGCTCGATCTTCTCAACAACGAGGTTTGCCTCGGCGGCGGTCCGCGAGGAGATTCTTCCTGGTATCAGCCAGAGAGCACTGCCTGCACCAAGTTGAACGAAGAAATCATCTGTGGCATAACTTCCCACGTCGTCACGTGACTCCATGCTTTGCCACGTGGGTACATAACTCGAACGACTACCAAGGATGCCTTTGTAGTCATAAGAAGCCTGGCCCAGCATGAGCAAATACCTCGGTCTCGGGTTCCACGTGTCGTACGCGTATTTCAGGAAATCCCGGATTGCCGTAATATCTGGCAGCCCTCCCGCGAATTCATTGTAAATCTGATCTACTTCCAGTACGGCTGTCCTGAGATTTCCGTGGGCGGGATCCTCGCGAAATAATGCAAGTCTATCGGCAGCGGCCCTAAATTCTCGACTGGTTATGATGATGAAATCCGCACCCGTACTAAATCCATGCAGATTCTGGTTTTGCATTCTTTCGACGCCGATGGGTCGTTTGAACGTTTCATCCGCGGCAGCGTAATATTCAGATATTTCCCCTGCAACTTCTGCCGCGCGAATTCGATATGAGCCGGTTGCGCTCGTCATACGCTTGACATCGTGAGCATCTGTGATATTCAAGATCAGGGGTTGTGCGGTAAACTGACCGAGTTGGTACTCGACGATCGCCGTGGTGTCGGGAGAGCGAAACTTAAGGACATTGTTCGTCGCAATATACCGCCTTGGGTAGAAGATTTCGATCCAGTCAATCCAACCTGTGCCTGAGACACTAGGCGATGAAAAAGAGAGGGTCAAAAGACTCGTTGCATTTGGCAGGGATGATGAGCTTTGAGCCTCAAATGGTATTCCACGGCTGGAATTTGAGTATGGGGACGCAGTGGCGTACGCAAATGGACTATCATAGGATACTGTACCGAGGGTATGGGTGCCGATGACCTGTCCGTTTTGTTTGACTGTGAAGGTGGGCGACAAATCAGATCGTGTGACGAGCAGGTATCTATAGCGGACGATGTCGTCCGGCACAAGACCCGACAGTATGGACGTGTATGAGACCGTACTGCCCGGGGACAGTGGAAACCCATACCAATCTTTGCCTGACCTGAGCAAATTGACTCTGTCTTCCTCGACGAATGTTGCATCTTGAAACCTGTCTGGAACGAGAGTAGGAATATCTGTTGATGAGGCCTGCACCTGCATGCGTTTGCCTGGAGCTCCAGCGAAGGTCAACCAGTAGTAGTTGGCCTCTGAGTAGTGATTGATATAGTGTTGAAGCGAACGTGAGCCAGGATCGTACTTCCACCCGCGGGTGGATTTTCCATAGAACAGAACATAGTCTCCCTGGTTAAATTGTCCATCCGCTTCGCCTTCGACATTGATTGCGTTCTCCAGAAGATCTGTTGTACGAGGTTGGTTAACGCTCTCGGGGATCTCCATTCCATCGTTTCCGAATATTTTTAACGTGCGCGGGTCAAAGGCAGAAATGTTGATGCCAGCAGAGGCGAAGAACTGGGCATCCAGCTTGTACACCCCCTCATCAACAATGGTTAATCGATACCAATCGCCGGTAGCAAGAACACTCGGCTGTGTATCGGTGATAGATACAGGGTGTGTGTCCTCCCACTTCCACGATTTTGCTTTCTCGTAGTTCAGAAGAACTCCAGCGAAGGCACGATCATCTTCATTGCGTACCATCGTTTCACGCACTGGACCGTAGACAACTTCGACGGCAATTCTCTTGTATTTTCGTACTGTTCTCGTCGCGGGATCAAATTGCACAGGGAACACTCTGACTGTCCCCAAGAGCATCGTTCTGATGCGAGACAATGGGGAGAGTTCTGCCACGGCTCCGGGCAGGAACCCGGAATGGCTGTACTTCTCCGGATTTGTCATGTGGTTACCTGCCTCAATTATCTCATCTCTTACAGTCAAGGACGGAACCGGCGGGAAAAGCATGTTGGGAATATCTTCATAGTCGGCTGCGATCACCCGCACTGTAGTCCCGACCTCTGATGGAAGCCCAATCGGAAAGCCTCTGAACCGGAGGTCCGGGCTTCCGATTGTCTCCTTCGAGTGCAACGTTTGCGAGCCAACGAAGTCGATCAGTACGTACTCATGCCCATTGCTCACAATGGTGTCGTTAGAAGTATACTTCGGTGTGTACTCGAATATTATCGACCTCTCGGTGGATTGCAGGATGATGACTTCTTTTGACACGGGTTGAGCGGACACAACCGAGGAAAGAAGGCACATGGAAACACTGAAGCACAGGCTATGCATGGTTTTGCACCTTGTCGATTGTTGTACTGAATGTTGAGCAGATGGGAACGCAGCGGCAATTGATGCTGTCGATTTGTCTCGCAAAGGGAACCTCCTTACTGATCAAAGCCTTTCCTCTCAAAGGTACCATCTATTCCACCAGAGGGCACTGTGGCTCTCATCACACCGGCACCTGTGAGGGTTGGAGCTCAACGTGTGGAGTTTTTCCGTCTTTGAGCCGGATTATCCGACTCGCGTACCTCACATTTTGCAGGTCATGAGTAACCATCACAATTGTCTGGCCTTCTTC
>CAZIHJ010000212.1:0-3032 GCA_964538485.1 uncultured Chitinophagales bacterium
GCGCGCCACAGGCAAGGGTAACAAACGCATTCCGCTTTGCCGGACTGATACTGCACGCAAGCTCCGGTTTGTATTCTCTGACAGTGGAAACGGATTTCACCAACCCTGCAATGGAATCCGTGTAGGTGAGGCCGATGGCGTTCGCGCCAATATCCAGGGCATTGACGAGAGGAGCATACTTGTCGTCAACGAAGAGGCGAACGGATGCGTTTGGGAAGAAGGACTTGAGATGAATAACGGCGGGAAGCATGGAGACAACATCGCCGAGGCGGGCAAGCTCAACAACTGCAACTGAGCCGATCTCCGCTGGCCGCAACTCCCGTTTGGACTGGCGACCTGCTGCGTATTGTAAGAAAGCTATCGTAGCCTTCGTCAGCAATATGGATTCCCACCATGTGAGCCGAAAGAACTTGCGTCAAATTACGGAATTCGGTGGGGAGAGGCAACTAATGCGGCGCGGCGACAAATGCTCAGTTACACGTGGACGATCAGCATACTCATTATCTTTACTGCAGTCAGAATAACGACAAAAACAACCGAAGTAATAGCATAGACCTTTGCCCTTCCATCTACATTCTTAAAATTTCTCAAATCGCTCAATGAACTGAGGAGCATCAAATACGACCACAGCGTGAAATAGGTCAAGAGATTGAGGTCAAGGAATTTGACGCGCTTATCATCATCCAAACCGACAAATAGGGGTATGGAGAAGAGCAAGAATAGAATGAAGCACACCATCGAGAATCGTTTGAGAGGACCTGCCTTGGACTTGAGCTCAAGCTGCCGCCACTCAACGCTGTGTTTCCAACTACTATCACAATTATTGAATGCACAAAAAACCTCAGCTACTTTCTTTTGTGACAAGTCAGTCTGTATTGATTGAAAATGATTCTCAACCGACCCGTCTTGATATTCAAGAAGCAGGCCGTCACCCTTACCAAACGCTGTTTGGACATATTCCATGGACGAATGGCTGAGTATAGCAAAACTCGGAGACGGCAATTGAAGCGAGGAGATTGCCTCGTCTATCTGTTCGGCGCTCGGGTTATCAATATTCTTCTGATTCTCGACTTCAAGAGTCACAGCGTTTTACTTCGTGTTGTATAACAGACATGCACTGTTCCAGCGGATTGGGTGAGTGGCAAGCGTGTTAAAACCTATTTCGCTTTTCCAGTGAATAGTTTGGAAATCTAGTTTGTTGAAAATGTTTGAGCTTTTCAAATAGTGAGATCGCTTTTTCAATTTGCTGTTTAATGTACTTCTTATCCGCATAAACTTTGGGAAGGTCTTTCCTAAGATGCTCTCGCAACCATTTACCACTAAGATCCGAACGCTTACCGTATCGACAACAGGCCTTTACAAATTTATAGAATTTCTCTTCCTCACTTGGATGGCTGAAAAGCAATGGGCCCACTAACCAGGAATCATAGTATTTCTTGATCAATGGTGACATTTTAGGACTAGTTTTTACCTCCGTGTAACTCATCAATATTGGCCCATGTTCATAGACTTTTCAATTGCTGAATAACTATCAAATCTCATCGAAGAAATCAAGATCACTGCTAGTAATTCGTCGCCTCACCAAGTATCCCCCATATCCGCTCCACCCAATCATAGTGCTCCGGCTTCATGAGAACGGAACGCAAACAGGTAATCCTCTCGCGATCCTTCTGTATTCCCGCACCTTGAAGATCAAAGAACTCGACTGGTAAGTCGGCAAGAGCCAGATGGAGATTCCGTATCGCTGCTTCATCGAATATCTTGCGTGCAAGGTCGGATGACGCACTCACTGAGCCAGCACGCACCACCCAGACAACGATATCCAACTCAGGTGGAAATGCCGTGAGAAAGCGCTTGTCGGCGTTCAGCTTCGCATACAGCGACAGAGCGGAGGCTCTTCCCTTTTCGAGTCCGGTGGCAAACTCGCCACTCGACACAAGAGGCATCAGTTTTTGCGTTGCCCACAAAGCAACCGCTGCTGCTCCCGGTCGTGAGCACTCAAGGCTGATCTCGCCAAGATGCAACTCCGCAGAACTGAAATAGGTGTACGGCGATTCGTGCTTGTAGTACTTTCCCACTCCCGGATCGCGGAAGATTACGCACCCGCAACCATACGGCTGAAGTCCGTGCTTGTGCGGATCAATGACTATCGAATCGACCTCAGAGAGCCGTCCGTAAGACTTGTGTGATTCATCAGTTAGATTGTTCGCTAGAACAAAGTAACCACCGTAAGCAGCATCCGCGTGAAGACGGAATCCATACTGCTTGCGCAACTCCAGAATCTCCAGCAACGGATCAACGGAGCCGATTGCGGTCGTGCCCATCGTGGCGACAACCGTACCCACTCCTCCCTGTTTCAATCGTCGCTCCAGAGCTTCAATGTTCATCTTTCCACGACGGTCGCATGGCACGGCTTGGAAGTTCAGTCCCAGCACGGCGCTGATGCGCTTGTGTGTGTAATGCGCCTGCTCCGATGCGACCACTGTCTGTCCCGGCTTGATCTGAGCTGCAACCCAGAGGGCTTCGAGGTTTGCCATCGTCCCGCCACCAGTCAGGTGACCGAGGTGTGCATCCCATCCGAACATCCTGGCAATTTCGGCCACCGCCTCTTTCTCCATTGCAGAGCTTGCCCGTCCGCCATCCAATGCGTGGTTGTTCGGATTGATCCACATGGCAAGCGCGTACGCTATGCGAGCAACCGGATGCGGCGGCTTCAGCATCTGTCCCGCGTACAACGGATGGAAATACGGGTAGTTATCCTTCAGTCGGTCGGCGACGTCTGACAGAACGCGTTCGATTCCCTGAACATCCGGCTTCCGCGATCCGGTCGGGGGAAGATTATCGAACCCGGCATCCAGCTTGTCAATGGCACGACGGAGTATATCCAGCGACTCTTTCTCAAGCATTATTTCTTCTCATACTTCTTGATGACGAGGTATTTCAACTCGGTGTCGCCCCGTTGCGTGCATCAGGACTGGTACACCACAGTGCCCACCAGATCAGCAGAAACTGAAACGGCAGCCGAATCCACT
>CAZIHJ010000213.1:0-3007 GCA_964538485.1 uncultured Chitinophagales bacterium
TGCTCCCTGCTCATCCGTCGAACAACGAACATAACCAACTGCAATCTTCATGCGGTCATCCTCAAACAATCCATGGGAAGGTGAGTGATTTTACGAATGTTAGATAATTGAACAATTGTAAAATTTCCCCAAAGAATCAAGAGAAATGCAAACAAAACCTTATTGATCTACTCTTGCCTGACATTCTCATTCCCCGGTTGCGTCCTACCTTTGGTCGCGTTTTTGGTGCGTTTCATTCGTTCAATGATTGCCCTGGCGAAGAGGTCAGCAATGAACTCCATGTCCGACTCGCTCAACATTCCGGAATGCTCTACAACGAATTCAATCTCACGGTCGGGTACCGATTTGGAATTCTTCAAAGTTGGACCTAGTTGTCGTATCGCTGCGGCCGGAACAGAAAGAATGCCCGGAAGATTCTAAACGTGAGATAGACGAGGACTCCGAGGGCCGAAAAATAGATATAGAACTCCTTGTTGTCGGTGCCAAGGGAGAAGATTCTAAAGATCGTGAAGATACCTGCGCTGAATATGTAGACCGGCCCCATATTGAAGTAATCACCTTCCTCGGTACGCCGCAGCTTCCTGATTTCCTCGGCATTCACGTTGCGCTCCCGGGATCCGTGCCAGAGCATGTTCTTAATATGGAATGGATTGCCATTGGCTGACTTTAGTATCTCTCGCCGATAAAGCTCAGGATCGATCACCCTTATGGAATAGGTTTCAATACAATGATAAATAAGCTGCGTGGATTCTGATTCGGGTAGGGCTTCAAGGTCGATCCGGTTGAACGAGGACCATATCTTCTTGAAATGATATGCTTCCTTAAGATGTACGATAGCTCCGCAAATGACCGTGAGTGTGAGAAGCTGTTCCATGAAGGGATAGTAGGTCGGGGTAATCCGATCCAGTGTGTCGATAAACAACAGGTACGTCTTGTCGGCTGCTCTGAGACTCCGTGATACGATTTCCTGCATACCAACACTTCCGATTCCGGCAATCTGCTTCTTTACAGTCGGCCAGTCCCCCTGGGCTCTCGTGTTCGCATCCAACATCAGATCGTTGTTGGCATGAATCTCATGCAGCATATCCTTCAGGAAATCACCCAATGGTGCGGCGTGCACCACCATCACCACTTTGTATTGATGTGGATCCAGTCTGAAGCCGAGCTTGCCTGTAACACGACTCAACACTGTTGGTGCAAACTCGATTCTCTTTGTTGATCCATACAGAATGTCTCTTGCTTCTATCATCAGACGGGTCTTACCAATGCCTTTGGGGCCGACAAGTAATGTGTGCCGTCCCCGTTGCAGGTTGTGAACGAGATGATACAATTCTTCGCTACGGCCAATCAGGAGTCTGTCATTCCGAACATCCATCTGTCACATGCCTTGCTTTCTGATAATAAACGTGACCTGGTTTTTCTTTCTGGTTTGCAGTTTTCGAATGTCAACTACGACGCCCGCAACATTCGATTTGACAACGGATTGTGCTTGAGCTGAAGCCTCCTTGGCCAATAACTGCTCATTCTGGACTTTCAATTTTCCTATCTGCAATTCGAACTTGTCTTCAATAGTCCTGAGTGATTTCTGGAGTGAATGCCGTTCGCTGTGCGAAACCTCAAAGGCCTTCTGTGCCTTGGCAACGGATTCATCTGTGGTGAACCCGTTTCGTCGGAGGTCCTGCTGTTGTCTGAGTTTCAGCGAATCCTTTGCCGCCTCGTGTGCTTTCTCCTTGAGACGCTGGATCACACTTGATGTCTTTGCAGCACTTTCCCTTTCCAGCGCATCAATCTTCCGGAGGTTAAGATCTATCTGCTGGCGATAGAATCGGGGTAACGTCTTCCGGGCGATGATGTCATTGGGCCTGACCGTATCACCAATACTGCACTGATACTCGACAGTCTCTCGTGAATCGATCTCAAAACTGATCGAATGAAAGGAGCCAAGATCGGAACTCAACGGCGGGCCAGGAGATCTCTGATGCACACTTGATGAGATCGTGGTTCGAATTGTAAGTGTCCCCCGGATGATGTAGACGTTTTCGAGATTCAATCGGCGGATGTCGTCATAGGAGGCAAAATGAAACCGTAGGCTTGATCCTGTCCCTGCGATCGCCATGAACTCCCGGGTCTCCTGTGGAATCGCAACGGGTTCATTGCAGGTGAGCAGTCCAAACAAGTGATGCTCGTTGCCGGGATCGAGATACACCGGCAGTTGCGATAGCGGCTGGTTTGCCATGTCGATTGTCGTTACAACCGTCGTCGCCGGAACATCCCGTTCACACACAATCTCATCAGCAACAAAGTCGGCCTGGTACTCTTTGCCGAGTGTGTGGAGTTCCCCTTCCTTTCCCCTGAATAGCAATGTGTGATCATTGAGGCTCCCGATGATTTCGAATTCACCTTCGAGTCGTTCCTTGGTCAGCATACTATGCGCATTGATACGCGCATGCACCCGGTGGGTCTGTGAGAACTGGTTGTAGTCACGAACGGCTGACTCAATGTTGCGTTGCGCGAAGCGAATGAATCGCTCGTAGCCCTGGTGCGCAATGAAAAGCGTGGGGACACAAGCCAACAAGAAAATGATGCCAAGGGCTTTGTCCATTTTCGATCCGGTATGAATTCGATATCGGTGAGGGTTGTTCACTTCAAGCGGGAACACACATCTGACGGTTGAGAAGGGATAGAAAAGCTTCACACCGTTGACTGTCATGGAGTCGAGGAATGGGTGTGTCGCATAGCCAACGCAGATACAAACGAACAGGTCTTTGCTGAACAGCAGCAAAGGGGAAAGCACGATTGCCAGACCAACAATGCATGGCAAGGAATGTGTCAACGTGCGGTGGCCGAATCGTCGTTCAATCCGACGAGAGAGGAACGGTAATGCCCTTCCGACAAAACTTGCACCGGTGTCGACATCCGGCAGAAGAGATGCAAAGCCGATGACAATGGCGTTCACGATCGACAGGGATACCCCTGTTGTTGTCAGGAGCAACAGATAGATAAATCC
>CAZIHJ010000214.1:0-2959 GCA_964538485.1 uncultured Chitinophagales bacterium
GTTAGCTCATCCAATTCGTTTTTGCGTCGGCATTCCACTTGATTGTGGTTTTCTTCGGTTTCGTGAAGAACTCGATCGAACTCTTGCCGGTGATATCGCCGGCCCCGAACTTTGATTCATTCCATCCGCCGAATGAAAACGGCTCGCGAGGAACCGGTACACCGATATTCACACCGATCATGCCCGCACTTGCACGCTCGGCAACGTACCGCGCCATGGCGCCGCTTTGCGTAAAGACTGAAGCAGCATTGCCGTAGGGATTGTCGTTCTCGACCTTGATTGCCTGATCGACCGTCTCCGTCCGAATGATTGCCAGTACGGGTCCAAAGACTTCTTCCTGGGCGATTTTCATCTCGGGCTTCACGTAGTCAATAACCGTCGGACCGACATAAAACCCGCCCTCTTTCCCCGTTACTGTACATTTCCTCCCATCAACCAACACCTTGGCTCCTTGCTGCTCTGCCTCAGTGATATAGCGTTCGATTCTTTCTTTCGCCTGTCGTGAAATTACCGGGCCGAGGTTTTTACCCGGAACGATCTTCCTCGACTCATCACACAATCGTTTGATGATGTGATCAACAGGCCCGACAGCAACCATTGCCGATGCAGCCATACACCGCTGTCCCGCGCATCCGCTCATTGATGCAGCGATGTTGGATGCCGCCATTTCCTCGTGCGCATCCGGAAGAACGATAAGATGATTCTTCGCACCACCGAGACACAGTGCCCGCTTCAGGTGTGAGGTTGCGCGCATGTATACGATTTTCGCCACCTTCGTTGAACCGACAAACGTCACAGCATCAATACCCGGATGGTCGCAGATCGACTCGACGACCTCCTGCCCCCCATGCACCACGTTGAATACCCCGGCAGGCAACCCGGCCTCTTGCAGCAACTCCGCGATGCGAAGCGCGCTCAGCGGCACTTGCTCCGATGGCTTCAATATCATCGTATTGCCCAAGACCAGCGCGTTCGGAATTGTCCAGTTGGGCACCATGTTCGGGAAGTTGAACGGCGTAATTGAAGCAACGACACCTATGGCATGACGATCAATGCGGCACTCGACTCCCCTGCTGACTTCAAGGATCTCACCCGCGGCAAGCTGTGGGATCGAACACGCGAATTCCGTTACTTCAATGGACTTCTCGACCTCGGCAATCGCCTCGCTCATCACCTTGCCATTTTCCTCGCTGACAAGCGCAGCGAGTTCCTGCATGTGTTTTTCCATGAGAGTTTTATATCTGAAGAATACCTGAACTCGCTCCTTAATCGGTGTGGAGGACCAACCAGGAAATGCGGCCCGCGCTGACTTCACAGCTGCGTCAACATCACTCGCTGTGGAGAGGGGGACTTTTGCAATCTCCTTGCCGAGAGAAGGATCCGTAACGGAGAGAAGATCTTTGGTCGCCGGCTCAACCCACGATCCATTGACGTAGTTAAGAAGCCGACGCGATCCGTTGCTGGGAATTGTTCCCGGCAATCCGGTCGATGGCACTGTCGCGGGGGAAGTAGTTGTTGATGACATAATGACTCTCCTTGTTGTTGCCACATGATAAGCTCAGAAAAGAACGGGCACCTACGCCCGTCGAATAATCTTTGCAACGCCCCAGCCAATCAGAATGAGTGCCATGAGCACAAACCAGCTCGATTCCGTGCCGTAGGTTGACGTAGGGAAATGATTACTGACCATGATAAAGACCACCGGCACCACCATGAACGTGTTGTGCTTTGAACACTGCTTTGCTCTAAAAGCCAGCAACGGGTCAGGAGTCTTTCCTTGCTCCAACGCAGCGACCATCTTCCTCTGCCCGGGAATAATTGTCATCCACACATTCGCGGCCATGATCGTGCCGAACATCGCGCCGATGTGCATATACGCAGCCCGACCGCTCATCACATTTATGAGTGCATACGATACCGCGGCGACAACCAGGAACGATACCACCGCTCCCGCTTTTTCGTTGCGTCCGAGCGGCGAGCGCCAGATCATCTGATACAACGGCACAGAAGCGATCAGCGCAATCACACCGATATGAATGACTGTCACTTCGCCCAGATCAGCAATGTCCGTATCCACCATGATGCCGCCGAAATAATACACGAGTACAAGCAGCACCATGCCGCTAAGCCAGGTCAGCGCTGCTTCCCACTTGAACCAATGCAACTTGGCCGGGACGATTTTCGGGGATTTCTTTTTTTCGATCACATAAAAACCGCCGCTGTGTACCATGTACACCGGCTCCCCTTCATTCGCCTGCTTCTCAAGCTCGGTGAACCTTCCATCAAGCCAGGTAAAAAAATAGGTCGATCCGATCCAGAGGATTCCGGCAAATACGTGGAACCACCGGGTGAAGAGGTTAAGCCACTCGAGAATGTCAAATTCCATGGCAATCCTGAAAATGTGAGGGTCAGCTTCCGCGATAAGTGGAATACCCGTACGGACTCAGCAATAACGGTACGTGATAGTGCGCAGTCGGGTCGTGGATTTCAAATATGATCGATACATACGGATAGAATGTCTGGAGATTCTGTGCATTGAAATAGCGAACCGTATCGAACGTAAGCCGATAGACGCCAAGCATTAACTTCACGTTCTCCGGCAGGAGATTCATTGCTCGTCCATCTTCGTCGGTTTCCCCTCGCGTCAGCTCCTTCCATTCACCCGATTGGTCCTGACACTCCAGCATCACGCGCACATCCATTGCCGGACGACCAAGACTCGTATCGAGAACGTGTGTCGTAATCGGACTTTTCATTTCTTGCCTCTTCTTGCATTGAGTATCTTCACAAACGAACGGCTGCGAATATCATCCAGGCTCAGTCCCGTTCCCGTTGCTTCCTCCTCCGTAATGGCACGACAGGCAATTCCACGAAGGAAGAAATTCAGCAATCCCTGTCCGGTTGCTGCATCGTCAAACACATCACCAATCAGCGTTGCCTGTGCAGCTTTGTTGATAAA
>CAZIHJ010000215.1:0-2864 GCA_964538485.1 uncultured Chitinophagales bacterium
GCCACTCAGTTCTTTCTCAAGTGCACGACAGTCATCGACCATTTTCCTGACTGAAATACATCCGAAGCGAAGGTAGGGAGACATTCTGCTTGTACCCCTGATGCTCGGAATGTCCCGGCTATGTTGATAGCCCTCAATAATCTCATTCAGGAATTTCTTCCATTGTTTGCCTGCTTCCGTCTCACCACCCTTGAAAGCCGGATGCGGAATGAGCGTCTTTCTTTTGAGCTCGCTGGCGCCGAAAATATCATCAGAGCGAAGCGGTGGCGTGGTGAAACGGGCCGGGCTTCCAAGTGGCGCTGTTTGTGGCAGCCGCTTCCATGTGTTCGCAAATGGCGTAAAAACAACATAGGGCTTCCCATCACCTGTGAGGACCTCATGCGGTTCCTGGAGAACCATATCCTTGAATGTCTTGACTGCGACTCCGTGCGATTCATACAACCTCTGCACATCCGCATCCCGCTGTGTTGCGTATGGCTCGTAGTCACGATTGAAGTACAGAGCCGACGGCTGGCATTCTCCAATCAACTGCTTGTGGACATCCCGTACGCTACCGTGCCGTGCAATGAGGTTCCCGCCGAGGGAGGAGATGCTCGACTGTAACTCACGCAACGATTGGGCCTGGAAATCGAACACTGCGCCGTCTGATGGAAGTCGCTTGATGAGTTCCGTATCGAATATGAAAAGTGGAATGATGGGGGCACCGGTTTTCGAGGCATGATACAACGCGGTATTGTCATCGATGCGGAGGTCGCGACGAAGCCAGACGATTATCGGGTGCATACGGACCGGAAGACGCTATTGCAGTGGGCGTTCATGGTGCAGTTCAAACGCCGGAGTGTTGGGGATTGGTTCCACCCAGCTTAAAATCTTTTCATGCAATGCGGGTCGCATGAACAACAATTAACTTGTCATGCCGGAGGGTCATTTGTATCTTCTGGTGGCACCCGGAAGCTAAGGCGAGAGAGCATCCGGTTGTGCCCGAGGGCCTTCATCCGGTAGGGTGGGGCCCTTGTTATTTCATGAACGCTGTGCGATCCACTCGGCCACTTCAGCGGTTCCGTTCCTCAACCCGGCATTTGCGATATTGGTCGTATACTGTTGATAGAAGCGCTCATCAGTAAGGAGTCGGTTCACCAGTAGGGGAAGTTTGTTGAGGTTGTGTTCATAGAAGCCAAGTTGGTTGTCCTCGATAAATTCCACGTTCCCCTTTTCCTGTTCCCAGATAAAATCCGTCACCACCGGGATCTTCTTGAGCATCAGGATCTCCATGAACGTCGAAGCACCGCATTTGGTGACCACGACATCAGCACAGTTAATGAGATCGTAGATATAGTCCACATATCCGAGGACTTTGAGATGCGGGTTGCCGTTCTGCCTGAAATGCTCCGCCGCGTGCTTGAGCGATTGGTTCTTCCCGCACACGATGGCAATCTCTGCATTGGTGACCGCCGGAAGCAGGTGACTGAGTATCGCTTCTCCGCGTGGGATGCCATCACCGCCTCCAAGAACAAGAACCAGCTTCTGCTCCACTGAGAAGCCAAGACGGCGTTTCGTTTCAACAACCTCAGGTGTCGAAAGGGGAGAAGAAAACTTCTCAGCGAGAATGAACGGGAACACCTGTATCCGGTTTTCCGGAAAGCCAAGCTTAAGACAATGCTGCTTCAGCCGCTCGCTGAATACCACAAACCGTTGGTGCTTGATGAGGAACCACATCGGGTGAGCGGTGTAAGGATCGGTGACGATCGTAATGACGGGAATATCGAGTCCGCATTCTTTCAGAACAGCGTATGTTGGTTTAATGAGCAGGAAGTGGAGGACGATGATCTTATTTGGTCGTTCAGCAAGAATGCGCTTCTTGAGAATAGGTTTGATGAAAAGCGAAGCAAGCCAGGTGTTAAGTCGGGCTACAGGAATGATTTTATTCAGAGCATAGACAAATTCAAAGTACCACTTTGCACGGGACTGGAGGATGCGATAACCGTCTTCGAGGAAATAGCGTGCAAACGAACTGGCGCCTTCGAGTCCGTCAACCAGAACGGTTTCATGCGAGCCGGAGTACTTATTCTCAATGTACGAGCTAATGGCCTTCGCCGGAGCAAGATGTCCACCGCCCGTGCGGAGGTAGAGGAAGAAGAGCTTCATCTCAGGGCCTCACCACAGAGGTACAGAGGGACAGAGGAACACAGAGATGTGTGAGTCAAGTCGTGGACAAGCGCTAACATACTACTCCATTCATCCATCAATCCAACACTCCCACTGGCATGGTCGGGTTCCTCCTCTGTGAACCTCTGTGTTCTCCGTGTCTCTGTGGTAATCTCTCCTCAGGTCTACCGCAACACCGGAGAATCACTCCGAGTCATCTTACCGGTCTCCAGGACTTCCTTGATCTTGTACACTCCCAATTTCCTTGCCTTCAGAAACCCCGACCACGCTGCCTCGGCGAGCCGACCGTTGCTCAACCAGTCGAACAGCCACTGGTCTGCATGGTCCGGGTTCTCCTGCTTGATGCCTGCCTGGATTTCGAAGAGCCACTGCCGGTTGAATTTTTCCTGTGAGCCGATGGTCGGCGTCATGATAATCGGGATGCCGAGTCCGACGTAGAACGAGAGCTCACTTGGCTTGGTCCAGAGGATATCCGTCTCGTGCATGATCGTATCGAACTGAGTGAAGTATTCTGCCAGTGTCGGTGCACAGAAAACACGCACGCCATCCGAATCCGGCTCAATCTCCGCTTTTATCTTCAGGAAATAATCCCTGACTTCCTTCCTGATGCCGGAAATCAGATTAATGCGGAGCTCTCCATTCTGTATGTGCTTCTTCAGGCTTCGGACAATTTTCCCGCCCATTTCCTTTTGCGCTCC
>CAZIHJ010000216.1:0-2779 GCA_964538485.1 uncultured Chitinophagales bacterium
TGGATTCGGCATTTCCGCAAGCGCTTGGCATGTTCGAGAAGCTTGAAGGAGAAGACGAATTAGTCAAGGCAGGGATCATCGCGGGCAATCCAACGTTTCAACAGGAGTGGATGAGCAGAGTCTCTCCCGTTCTGTCATCGGCTGGCCTCAAGGTACCATTGTCACCCCATGCCGATTACGGGGGCCGTCAGCGCAAACACACGGAGCACCTGAAACAACTCGTTGATGATTTACAGTCGGTGTACAGAATTGCACCCGAGGCGAAGTGGTGAAGAAGAGTTTCCAACCATGTAGGGGCACAGCATGCTGTGCCCCTACGGGAGAACGGATAAGATGATCGACGAAGAGAATATCTGGTCCGAACTCGCCAAGATCCAGGACCCGGAAATCCCTGTTCTCTCTCTCGTGGAAATGAAAATTATCCGCAGCGTGACGATGACGAATGGCGAAGTGTCGGTCGTGATGTCACCAACGTTCGTCGGTTGTCCGGCACTTGATCATATGAAGGACGAAATCCGCCAACGGCTAAAAGCCCTTGGTTGCGGGGATGTGAAGATCACCATGACGTTTTCGCCGCCTTGGTCAACCGATATGCTCGAAGAGGCGACACTCGAAAAACTACGTGTCTATGGTATTGCACCGCCGCCGAAACTTGAACCGGTACTCACTGAAAGCTTAGGAATAGTTGCGCGCTGTCCTTTCTGCGGCTCAGACCGTACGAAGATGCAAAGCGCATTTGGTGCAACACTCTGCAAGCAAATGTATGTCTGCGAAAGCTGTCGCCAACCGTTTGAGCGCTTCAAGCCAGTATGATACGAACTTACAACAAAGGATGACATGACCCGACTGACTCGTTTGTTCTTCATCGCTCTCGTCTTCGTTGCCGCGACCGCCATTGCCCAGAAGAAGAATGGTAAGACGCGGGAGATTACGGCCGCCGATGTTGTTGGCACATGGTGGCTGAAACACGATTTGGGAAGCATGGATGGCTACCAACTGGAAGCCAACGGCAAGCTGCAGATTGTCAACCACTATGTGTGGTTCGGTAAAACGTGGGAGCTGAAAAAGGACACGATGACGTGGGTGATGTATGCGGATGAGCAAGTGCCGGAAACTGCCCGATACATCATTTCCGAATTCTCTCACGACTCATTTGTTCTTACTCCTCTTACGGCAAATGCGGGAGAGAAAAAACTGTTTCTCCACCAGCATACCGGCAAGCACAAAGCCGATTCCTTGACGGGGCGATGGACAGGGAGCAAAGGTTCGTTCATGGATATCATCCCCCAGCGCAATGGATACAAGATTGTCGTCATGAAAGAGGGTGGGAAGGAAGGTGATGAATATGAGGGGATCGCCGATGGCGACCGCTTCAAGATCACCAGTAAGGCCGGAGAGGAGTTCATTACCGTTGGCACCTCAAGGGAGAAGCGGAGATTCCTGGTAATGAAAACAGCGGGAGAATTTTATCGGGAGTAAGAAATGCCCGGAAGTCCGTTGACTCCCGGGCCATCTGAAGATTCCTACTTTGTATCCAATATTAACGGCAATCCGTCTTTACCCGCACCAATAACGATCACTTTGGTGTTTGGTGATTGCGCAATCTTCTCTGTGGCTTCAATTCCCTTCCATCGTAACAACTGTTCGCTGATTCCTCTGGCCACAATGTTCTGAAAGTCCGAAATACCCTGTGCCTCAATCCGTTTCCGATCCGCCTCTTGTTTTTCCTTTGTCAGGATGAACTCCATCCGCTGGCTCTCTTGATCCGCCTTCTGCTTTTGCTCGATTGCCTCGGTAAGCTGTGTTGGCAGTGCGACGTTTCGTATGGGCGTGGTTTCGATGATTACGCCGCGATTGCCGACCATTTTCGCAAGCTCTTCCTGAATTGACTGGCCGAGGCGCTCGCGTTCCGTTGAGTACAATGCGCTGGCCTGAAAGCTTGCGGCAACTGCCCGGCTGATAGAGCGGAACTGCGGGACGAGAATAATATTCTCATAGTCGCCCCCTGCTACCGTTTGGTACACACGAGCCGCAGAGTCGGGATTGAGCCGGTAGAGAACGCTGATTTCCAATCCGATGGTGAGTCCTTCGCGCGAAAGCACCTGCATCTGTTCCTTGTGCTCTTTCGTTTGAATGGAGTACTTGACCACCCGCGCCATGGGATTTATCGGATTGACGCCCGGTGAATACGTGCGGGTCTCTACGACACCCAGAAAATCGGCTACGCCCACATGACCCGCGGGAATGATGGTAAACACCTGACTGGCCGCAATGACAAGAAAAAGTGCGGTAAGGGCTCCAGCCAGAAGACTTGAAGAACGAAACATGGGGTTGCGCTCGACCTGGAATTTCTTTCGTGCGGCGCGCCAGGCAAGAAAACTGATGGCGGATGCGATCAAACATAAAATGAATATCATGGCGTTCTCCTGATAGTGAATGAAAATAAATTCCTGGACTGGCTAATGCAATGATGTTCCGGCGTCCGCGGCAGTGGACGGTTTTACATGATCGGCAACAAGGAGCAGACAATTGCCAATCGGTCGTTCACCGGTTGGATCCGATGGTGAATTGACAACTTCACCATTAATAACAAGCGTCGTTGATCCGCCCCCATCGAGGTTGAGCCCTTGATGAACACCGAGCCGCACCATGAGATCGGCCAGCTCAGGTAACGACATCCCAACGCTTCGATCCTGTCTACCATCTACAGTAACAAAATACATCGTTGTACAATCGCGTGAGAAACCGATAGCGGAACGCTGGTGGCGTTTTGCAAATA
>CAZIHJ010000217.1:0-2775 GCA_964538485.1 uncultured Chitinophagales bacterium
TGCAGTTGTCAAAGCGATGATTCAAATCCGGCAGGAGATGGAGAATGAAGACAAGCGAGCCGCTGAACTTGGTTTGGCGCAGGAAGAGCTTGCATTCTACGATGCTGTGGCCGCCAACTATGACAACATCTATGGCGTTGGGTTTTTGCGAGACCTCGTTCATGAAGTGGTCCAAACCATCAAGCGCAACCTCAAAGTCGACTGGACCGAGCCTCATCGGGAGGATGTCAAAGCGAGCGTAAGAGCCGCCGTCAAGCGCGTGCTTCGTAGTCGAGGAGTCAAAGCGGAAGATTTCGACATGTTCGTTGGCGAGATAATGAAGCAAGCGGAAGCTCTGTTTGCTGACTGGCCAATGGCGGCATGAAGGGCGGAAGACTGATGTGGCGCTAAGGGTGCTACACGGGAAACATGCTTGAAAGCGTCGTCGAAACACGCCCTCTTGACTTTCCCAGTCATGAAGACAAACACGCCTCGGAGCGCTCTATTTCTCAGGAATGAAAAACCTGCAAAACCGTTGCTGCCTTTTGTGACCCTTTCCACGAATATAGCGCATCTAACCAATGGCACATCGCTTGCGGTAGATGTTTGATAATCCCCTTATCCTTGAACACCATAGAAGAACCTCGATGAACAGACGCAAAATGCTTCTTGATTCCCTCAAGTGGAGCTCACTGGCAACACTTGGAATCTATGCCAAACCGGGGAAGGTGTTTGCGTTTGACACCGGCTTGCTCACCGGGTTGACTGGCAACCCGCTGAGGTTTCCTCCTGTCTTCACTAACGGCGGGTTGATGACTCTCTCCGCAACCAACGTCGAAGTCTGGCCCGGCACCACAACACAAGTTGTCGCCGTCAACGGATCGTATCCGGGCCCCACTGTTCGGATTCAACGTGGAGCAACATTCTCTGCAACACTCGTGAACCAGCTCGCCGAGCCGGCGACGGCGCACTGGCATGGACTCATCGCCCCTGAGAACATGGATGGTCATCCGAAGGATCCTGTTGCACCCGGGAGTTCATATACATACTCGTTTCCCGTCATTCAGCGAGCTGGCACGTACTTCTACCACGCCCACGCACACATGCTCACAGCGGAGCATGTGTACAAGGGTTTTGCCGGACTCTTCATCATTGACGATGACAATGAAATACCACTCGGTTTACCGGCGGGCGATTTCGATGTGCCGCTCGTGATTCAAGATCGACGGACTGCATACCTGCCGCAGTTCACATACGCCCCCTCGATGATGGACGTAATGAGCGGCTACCTCGGAGATCTCGTTCTTGTCAACGGCACTCCCGATGCGTACTTCGAAGTCTCAAGAACGCTGTACCGTTTCAGGCTTGTGAACGGCTCAAACGCGAGAGTGTACAAGATTGGCTTTGCCGATGGCCATGCATTCCACATTGTTGCCACAGACGGCGGGCTGAAAGATGAAGCTGTGCAGGTATCATCGTTCTTCCTCTCGCCGGGCGAGCGGGTGGATATTCTTATGGACTTTTCATCATACACGCTTAGCCAGAGCGTGATCCTCAAGTCACTCCCTTTCACTGGCGGTGGTGGCACACAAGGATTGGACTTAAGTATCCTTCGGTTCGATGTAACAGGCTCACAGAATTCCGGAGGGAGTGTACCGTCAACCCTTCCGCCTATTACGTACTACAATCCTGCGGAAGTCGTGCGGACAAGAACGTTTCTCCTCAGCTCGACAATGGGCGGCGGACACAAGATCAACAATAGAAGCTACGATCTGAACAGAATCGATGAAGAAGTCCCGAGAGACGAGTTGGAAGAGTGGCGAATCGTTAACGGCACGACCGAGTTCCATCCCATGCACATTCATGGGCTGTTGTTCCAGGTCCTCTCCCGGAATGGGAATACAAACCTTCCCCCATCAGATAAGGGATGGAAGGACACGGTATTGGTCAATCCGAGTGAGACGGTCAGGACACTCGTCAAGTTCACTGACTACGCCGGCATCTACCTTCTGCACTGCCACAATCTCGAGCACGAGGACGATGGGATGATGATGAATTTCAGGGTGAACAACACAACTGATATCGAGGACGAAAAGCCCGGTGTTCCGTCCGAGTTTCGACTACACCAGAACTATCCCAACCCGTTCAATCCTTCGACAAAGATCTCGTTCGACATCCCTGTGACGACAGATGTGAAGCTTGAGGTATTCAATGTGCAGGGGCAGAAAGTCGCTACACTGGTCAACCAATCTGTAATCGCCGGACGACACACCGTGGAGTTCACAACTGTTAACGCGCAAAGAGCGAGCCTTTCCAGCGGTACATACTTTGCACGAATGACCGCAGGGGACTTTGTCCAAATTACTAAGATGGTGCTCATGATGTGAATGGCCTGGGTCCACCCACCCATCATGGAACTTGCTAATCCCTCTGCGTGTTCTTATATTAGGATCATATTCAACAACAACTGTTCTTTAATGCGTAACCTGACACAAAAAATCGTCGCAGTTCCGGTTGTACTCTTCCTCCTTGTCGTGCTCAGTGCTCCAGTGCTTACGATTCACCATGTGCACCAGATCGAAGCAGGTGAACCCGCAGGCTACGACCACGAGACATCGGGCCAAACACTCAATGCCCCCGTCTCTTATCACGAAACCCACGTTGTAACGCTCCTATCGGGGGATAGCTTCAATTTGTCCACACACGGTGATGTTGTGCCATCACTTCACAAGTTCATTGCGATAGTGGCTGTTGTACCCGCACTATCAGGCACGACTTCGCTCTCTGATATAGCAC
>CAZIHJ010000218.1:0-2762 GCA_964538485.1 uncultured Chitinophagales bacterium
TGAACGTGCCATCTTCAAATCTTACTATTCCTCCCGCAATTGTTCCCAACCACATAGCTCCGGGTTTGCCGCGTTGTTCAATGATGTCGGTGATGAAGAGATTGGGAAGTCCGTCGGTAGTAGTAAAGTTTTTGAACTCTGTGCCGTCGTATACGCTGAGCCCGTTATCGGTTCCTATCCAGAGGTAGCCGCGCGAATCCTGGCAAAGAGCGGTGATGTAATTCGAAGGGAGCCCGTCGCGGACGAGGTAGGACTGAAACGGGAATTCCTGGCCGGAAACAACCGTTGCACATACGGCAAGTGTAACCAATGTTTTCAGGAATGAAGAATGCATGCTGAGGCAGTGACCATTATAAAAAATGGACCAGCGGCTTGGAGGAATCAACGACACTATCTGCGCAATCGGTAACGAACAACGCCACACCCGGCTATTGTTCCTCGTCGATCACCCAGGTTTCAAGCATATTCTCCGGTAACCCCGAAATAAAGCGCGATGGTTTGGAGAGCAATAGTCCTGATTCTCTATCATAGACGTTGATCGGGTAGGTAATAAAGAGGTTCTCCTTTGCTCTCGTGCATGCAACGTACATCAATCTACGCTCTTCTTCCATTGCATCCTCGCTCATCGCCGCGCGGCTGCTCGGGAACCGGCCGTCAAGCGCATAGATGACAAAGACACTATGCCATTCTAGTCCCTTGGCGCTATGAATGGTGGAGAGAACGAGTTTCTCGTCTTCGGTGCCGGGGGCTTCAATATCTGTGACACTCTCCGTTGTTGGCTCGAGTGCAAGGTCGGCAAGGAGTGTCGAAAGGGATCGGTAACGTTCCGTGATCTGCTGGAACATCTCAATGTCTTTCCGTCGCTTGGTATGATCATCATAGCGAATCCGAAATATTGGTTCATAGTACGAGACTAATTGTTGTACCTTATCAGCAGGGGCAAGATGCTCTGAGGCCGAATTCTTGAGCGCAGAGAAAAGGTCGTGCATCTTCCGGGGGTATGCGTTATAGTCAGTCCAGAACTTTGTCAGCGAAGTTCCACCTCCGCCGGTGTGTACCCTGCGGGCGAGAATATCCTCGATCACCTGTTCTGCCGTTCGCGGCCCCACGCCATCCACAAGCAACAACACACGATTCCACGCAACGGCGTCACGCGGGTTCTCAAGAATCCGAAGATAGGCAATCAGGTCCTTTATGTGCGCAGTCTCGATAAACTTGAAGCCACCGAACTTCACAAACGGCACGTTGGCTTTGTTCAGTTCAATCTCAAGATCGAACGACAGGTAACCCGAGCGGAACAGCACTGCGATGTCGCTCAGCGGAACGCCTTGCTCGCGCAGTTCCAACACTTTCTGCACTACAAACCTGGACTGCAGGTGTTCATCCTGTGCAACAACGATACTTGGCAGTTCACCGCCGGTGCGTTGCGTGTAAAGCTCTTTATGGAATTTGTGTCTGGTCATGATCTGCGATGACTAACGGAAGATAACGAATGAGCGGGAGAGTGTACAGAAGGAGAATGGATACATAAATGGAGTGGTGGAGTGATGAATGAAAAAGTAAAGCCCATCATATTGAATACGATGGGCTCTTTCTCAAACCACCAACCTCAAACCTCGGACTTATTTGAGCAACAGCATCTTCCGAATTTCCACAAAACTGCCTGCCTGAATGCGATAGAAGTAGACACCGCTGCCCACCGGTTGCCCGAAGTTGTTCGTGGCATTCCACTCCACCGACTTGAATCCCGCCTGCTGGACTTCATCCACCAAGGTCCGCACTTCTTCTCCAAGGATGTTATATACTGTCAAGCTTGTATGACTCTCCACAGGTAGAGCATAGCGCAACGTAGTCGTTGGATTGAAAGGGTTGGGATAGTTCTGAGCGAGATCGAATTCCTTCGGCAATTCCACGGCCTGTCCGATTCGCAGGGAAAGAGACAATCCGGGACCTGCAATAGGTGTCGAGCCATTCCCTTGCATTGGTATCTCTTTGCCATCGACAAGCATTGAGAAATCTCCCGGCACTGTGATATTCCACCGCGCCCCAACCGGATATGCCGCCGATGCAAGAGCGATGATTTCATCCGCCAGCGCAACCATCCTCTGCGATTCAAACCGTGCATCGAAGATTCCAGCCGGGGGAACAGGAGGAAGCTCGAAGAACTCCTGCCCTTCCGCCGTTCCGGATCCGAAAAACAACGTGCGTTGACTGCCGGAAGCATCAGTGAAGGTGAGGGTGTTAAGTTCTGCCAGCAATTCCGCAAGGGGGTTCTGTACCGGTGCCGGGGCAGGTGAGCCCGATGACATGACCAGTGTTCCCGCCGAACTCGTTTTCACCCAGTACCCCACGCCCGGCTCAATATTGGAAGCAATCGAATATCCGGCACTGCCAAACGAGTAGAAGGAACTTACCAGAGTTGTGCCGAGTACGGTCACGGAGGATGCAGGAATGGGAGCCGAAATCGAACCAAACAAATTCCATCCCGGTGCAACGCCCAGAGAATCGGTATCTATCAACGACCCGCTCAAAGAAAACGTTTGGGGCGAAGAGAACTTCAGCCAATAGCCGGGACCATTTTCAAGCGTATCCTTCAATGTGTACGTACCGCCTCCGTATGTATAGGCATCAGAGGTTGCGGTAGGGAAGAGACTGGTCTTGAGATAATCACCGACCACGATAGGGACGGAGACGATGTTCCAAAATCCATTCACGGCGACAAGGTATTCCGCTTGTTCATCACCGCCGGAGCCGTGGCCGCC
>CAZIHJ010000219.1:0-2710 GCA_964538485.1 uncultured Chitinophagales bacterium
TCAATCGCACGACAATGATCTTCAACAAATAGCCAATCCCTCACATTCAACCCATCGCCATACACCGGAAGTGGTTTATCATTGAGAGCGTTCATGATCATCAGCGGGATTAACTTCTCGGGAAATTGGTATGGACCGTAATTATTAGAGCACCTCGTCACGAGAACCGGCATTCCGAATGTATGGTGACTCGCGAGGACAAGCATATCCGATGCCGCCTTGCTTGCAGCATACGGACTGTTCGGATGGAGTGGCGTCGTTTCCGTGAATGTTCCCGTTGCACCAAGCGAACCATAGACTTCATCGGTGGAGACATGTAAGAACCGCTCACAACCACGATCCCGTGCTACATCAAGCAGCACCTGTGTTCCGAGCACATTCGTCTCAACGAACACCGCAGCGCCGAGGATGCTTCGGTCGACGTGCGATTCCGCGGCAAAGTGAACTACCGTATCAATACTGTTGGCATCCCACGCTCGTTCCACTTCGTCCTGTCTGCAGATATCGCCACGAACGAACTGGTGCCGGCGGTTGGATGAAATCTCCTCAAGGCTCTCAAGATTTCCCGCGTACGTGAGCTTGTCAAAGTTGATGATCCGGAACTCCGGGCGCTCCTTGAGCATGAACCTGATGAAGTTGCTTCCGATAAAACCGGCCCCACCTGTGACCAAAAGATTCTTCATCACCTAATCCAAAATAAAAATGGTCGATGGATCGTTTTCATGTCTGATTTCGTCCACCTGTTCTCTCTTGTTTCTTCCCCCAAATAAGCGGTTGGGGTTGTTGATCACCATGCCCGGCAACGCCCCTATGTTCTTATACGCGTGGACAACTCCCGGAGGGATAATCACGGTGCAGGGAACCTCTTCTCCGGCCTGAATAGCGTTCTTCGTCCCGAACGTCGGCGAGTCCCGACGATTGTCCCAAAGATAAATCTTGAATGTTGAAGGGCCGATGAAAGCGAAGTTATCTGCCTGTCCTACGTGTTCATGCGGGCCCCGAGCAATTCCTGGTTTGGTGATCGAAACATACCCCATAACAGGGAAATACTCAGGCGGCAGTTCATCTTCCCGAAACACTTCAACAAGCCAACCGCGCTCGTCCACATATTTCTTGAGCGGCTTGATGATGACACCTTCTATGCTTCCTTCCTTAAACATACTTGCTTCAACAATGTGCGAGATTGTTCCGAAATCAATTGAGAATTTACTCGTGGTTCTACAGTAACAGTGGGAAGTTCGTAAGTACTAAACAGTAGCGAAGAGGTAAGAGGCGATCCTTTCAGGGAAGTAACATTTACCAATAAATCTACCAAAATGTAGCGATTTCAGGTCCGAAAGTCAACGAATGGTAACGGGCAGAGTGTCTTCTTTTACAAACAACCCCTGCTCTCGAACTCGTAGAATGAGTGATTGTGCCTCGTGAATTCCTAATATTTCGCTGCCAGCAGGTGACAAATGAAGGTCTTCGGGCAGGAAGAGATTACTAACCGATGCAGACTCGTGGAGTATTTTCCTGTTGTCTATGACTACCCACCCTTCTCGTACACCAATTGCCAAAACAGAATCATAGAGACTGGATTCCTCTTTCAACAACATTTCATAATTTATCTCAAGTTCGGCGAGTTTTTCCCGAAAGACCCGATCCGAATTGAGACTATTCGAAAGGACAGCCGACGGAATGGGACTAAGCACCAAGGTGACCTTTGGATTGTCTTTTCGCATGATCCTCAGAAGAAATGCCATGCGGTGAAGACTCTCCCCGGCAGCACCTGGGAACCATCGAAAGAACAAATGCTGATTCAATATTTGGGCTGCGTAAGCAGGTGGATATACCAGGCGGTGCTCATCGGCCCCTGATAGATCCCAAATATATGAGAACAATGCTGCATTGTTGCCACCAAATTCACTGCTCATTGCAGCGAGGTATTGCACGCGCTTAAGGACCGGAAGAATCTTCACAGCGTTCAGCATTGACTCACCCACATATACGACACGACTCTTATTCCACCATGAATCGATGGAGCTTGGGTCAGTATGTTTAAACCACTCCGGTGGATGAATGGCATAGCCTGCGATCTGATCAGGTTCATAGTAGGGGCGGTCGTCAACGCGCAACATATCAAAGAAATCATTGCCCGTATAAAGGTTCAAGATCAATACCTCTGGCCTTATATCCTTTACAAAATGGGTATAGAAAAGGTACGACTGCAATGGTGAATATCGTCCACGACCAGCGTTTACGACATCTACAGTTTTTGAGAGACTGTCGTTCAGAATTCTCCCAAGCACAAATGGGTGAGTGTATTTCTGGTTGTACGGTAGATCGGTATGTGAATCGCCAAGAGCACAAATGCGGAATTGTGCCGGCGCTTCCTTGATATTGTGGATCGAACGACTGGACCTGAAGCCGCGTTCATTCGCAACCAAGAGACCTGAGTCGGAGGAAACATATCGCCAGTGGACAGATTGATATGTTTGACTGGTACCCGTTCCGACCGGATCGCGAAATCCAACCAGTGGGTCACCAAGCAAACGGATGGGTGGGAAGACACCCATCATAATTAGGATGGAGTCAGCAACAAACAGTGTCAATAGCGAAATGATCAGAACTAGTGCGGTTGTCTTGAGACATTTGACCATAACGTGTAACTTAGCTACATCTTCTCCGGGGCGGAAATGCCGAGAATGGCGAATCCGTTGCGCAGGAC
>CAZIHJ010000220.1:0-2679 GCA_964538485.1 uncultured Chitinophagales bacterium
GCTTCTGCCGGAGCGTAGCCCTTCCCTTTGCGAGTAATAACATGGACAAGAAGCGGGCCCTGGTACTGCTTCACATCCTGAAAAATGCGCACCAGTTGCGAAATGTTGTGTCCGTTGATCGGTCCGAAATAACGAAATCCCAACGCCTCAAACAACATTCCCGGTGTAATGACAACTTTTATTCCCTCTTCAACACGCGATGCAACTTTACGAAGCCGGTCTCCCCAGACGTCCAACTTTCCGGCAAGTTGATACACGTTGGATTTGAACCGGTTGTATGACGGGTTGGTAATCAGTTGTGTAAAGTAATTTGAAATCGCCCAGACGTTCGGGGCAATCGACATATTGTTATCATTCAGCACGACGATCATATTCTTTTTCATGATGCCGGCATTATTCATGCCTTCGTAGGCCATTCCGCCTGTCATTGCTCCGTCACCAATGACGGCCACAACGTTGTAGTCCTGTCCTGTTCGATCACGCGCGGCAACCATGCCGAGTGCTGCCGAGATTGCCGTGCTGGCATGACCTGCGCCGAATGTATCATACTCGCTTTCAGACCTTTTGAGAAACCCGGAAAGTCCGCCGTACTGCCGGATTGTATGCAACCGATCCTTCCTGCCGGTGAGAATTTTGTGCGGATAGGCCTGATGTCCAACATCCCACACCAGCTTGTCATGAGGCGTATGAAATACATGATGAAGGGCAACCGTGAGTTCGACTGAACCGAGACCAGCTCCAAGGTGTCCGCCAATCTTTGAAACAACATCAATGAGGTAGCGTCGGACATCATCGCACAGCAGTTTCAATTCCTGCACGTTGAGTTTTTTGATGTCATCGGGTGTGTTCACCCGGTCAAGCGTTTGATAACGCTCTTCATTCATGTGACAACCTCTCATCGTTCTGGTTCAAACTTTGAAAGCCCCCGTTTGAACTTTTGCTGAGTTTCTTGATTTTCAGCTCCGCTTGCTGGAGTTTGTCCGCGCATGTCTGGGAAAGGACAACACCTTCCTCGTACAGTTTCAGCGCTTCATCGAGGGGAATATTACTTTGCTCGAGCAGTTCGACAATCTCCTCGAGGCGCTGTAAGGAAGACTCAAAGGTATTTTTGTTTTGGTCTTTTTTTGTTGAAGCCATGTGGCTGCCTATATTGCTTCGGCTGTGACAGTACCATCCTGGAACCGGATCACCAGCTCATCGTGATGATGGACCGACGTTTTTGATGAAATCAGCTTTTCGTTCTTCGACACGATTGCGTATCCCCTTTTCAGCGTAAGCACCGGATCAAGCGTTGTCAATCGTCGTTCCAAATTCAAGCGCTTCGAGGTGTGCGCATCCAGCAACCTTGCCGAAACTGCGTGAAGGCCTCGTGAAAGTTCGTCCGAGCGTTGGCTCATCTGGCGGAACAGATCGTGAGGTTTGTTAAAGGAATAGCTCTTAAGGAGATACGAAATATGTCGCCGGTGCACTTCTACCATTCGGGAAGTTGATTCCCTCAAAGTATAGGCATACTTCCGAAGAACTTCAATGAGGCCCGCTCGGTCCGGAACCACGAGTTCAGCAGCCGCAGAAGGTGTTGGCGCACGCAAATCCGCAACATAATCCGCTATCGTCACATCTGTTTCGTGGCCCACTGCGCTGACGATGGGAACCTCCGACCGGAAGATAGCCCTTGCCACATTCTCTTCGTTGAAGGCCCACAGGTCTTCGGCAGAACCGCCGCCACGCGCCAGGATAATCACATCGATATTATCAACCGTGTTGACATCGGCTATTGCTTGAACAATGTCACGTGATGCTCCCTCACCTTGCACCCGGACTGGACGAAGGACAACTTCAGCAATCGGGAATCGTCTTCGGAGCACCTTGAGAATATCATGAACAGCAGCGCCGGATTCCGAGGTGATAATTCCAATGCACCTTGGAAAACGGGGTAGATCCTTCTTTCGGTGCGCATCAAAGAGACCCTCGTCTGCAAGTTTGGCTCTCAGCCGCTCATATGCCTCCTGAAGCTTTCCCACTCCCAACGGACGCATTGCCATCGTATCGAGCTGGTAGGCGCCGCGTGGCTCATACACTGTTACTCTGCCAACGGCTGAGACTTTCAACCCATCCGCCGGCTCAAACGAAAGCATCCAATTCTTGCTCTTCCACATAACACACGGGATTTGCGAAGATTCATCCTTCAATGTAAAGTATAAGTGACCGGATGAATGTAACTTAACATTCGATAGCTCACCTTGAACAAATACGGTATTGACTCTCGTTTCCAAGAGTTCCTTTATCCTTCGGGTAAGTTCAGAAACTGATATGGAGGTAGTGTCGGTGTGCATTTTGATCCAAGGAAACTGTTCAAATATCAGCAATTGTCGCTATCAAAGCAATCCATTCTTTGCGTTGAAGATAGCCAATAGGTATATTCTCTCAACCCATTCATGAGGACACACACTTGAAACTTGACGTTTTGGCAATTGCCGCACACCCGGATGATATCGAACTTGCTTGCGGGGGCACAATCATTAAGCTGGTGAAACAAGGGAGAAAGGTCGGAATTTGCGATCTCACCGCCGGTGAGCTTGGTACGCGTGGAACAGTGGAAATACGAAGGCAGGAAACACTTGAAGCAACGAAACTTCTTGGGATAGCGCTTCGGGAAAATCTCGGGCTACCAGACGGGAA
>CAZIHJ010000221.1:0-2660 GCA_964538485.1 uncultured Chitinophagales bacterium
AGAACACTGTCATGGTGAGCGAAGTCGAACCATGAACTGCGCATTACAGGTATTACTACTGTCGCTCGAATGTTCTCACAAAATCGTTCTGCGGACCCTGCTCGCGCGCATGACAGCCGGTGCATTGTATTCCCGCTCCGGTCATGGAAATGAACGGCGTTCCATCCGGTTCGAATTCCGCCCAGAGCCAGCCGTTGCCCGCAAGCGGATTATCCGGGTCTTTGTAAATCACTGCGTACAATTGCGTGGTGTTACCGGAGAGAATTTCTTTGAAAATAATCGATCCATTCGGAAAGGTGCTGCCGTCCGGGAGTGAGCCGCCTTGCAGAGCACCCAGGGCAATGACGTTCATCCGAACCTTCACCAGAGGTTGATGTGCCGTTGAGCCGTTGAGTGTTCCGCTTGTGATGGAATCGACGCCGGGAAAGAGCGCGTATGCAGTGAATGGGTCGGTCTGGGTGATAAACTCGAAAAGCTCCGCATCTGAAGAGATGCCTTGAGCGGATGGAATTACATCTTCACCCTGATCATTACAACTCAGAATGGAGAAGATAAAAAACAAAGTCGACAAGCGATATCTCAAAGTACCCTCCACACAATAGAATCATCGGACGGTGCCAATAGTTCCGCGCCGGCATCACTCTGTGTACTGCGTGTAATGCTGGACCACCGTTTCAGGAATCGGTATCGCACGTCCTGTCTTGATATCGATCATCGTACTTACAAAGTGTCCGCTTGCTGCAAGCTTTCGGGGCTCCTTCTTGAATATCTCGAAGCCAACCTTCACGTCCGACTTGTCGAATGAATCAAGCCAGGTAACGACAACAACCGTGTCGGCAAGTGTCACTGCGCGCTTGAACTCAATGTGGAATGCCTTCTGGTACCAGTTCCAACCGTTCCTGAGAAATTCATCCATCGGCATGTCATAGCAACGCCCCATTTGATCGAAGCGGGCAAAGAGCACATAGTCCAGGTACCGCGAGCCGTGCAGGTGGTTGTTCATGTCAATGTCGTCCGGCCGGACGATCATTTCGGTTTCAAAGTGTTTGTACATGGGTGTCGTAATTCATTTAATGGGTTAAAGTTTGCAAGGAACTATCGCAGGGAATCGAGTCGGCTCTGCAGCGCGGACGACAAATCGCAGAAACTGGCCACACAGTGCACCGATTATTGCTTGGCGCTTCCTCGGGCTAATTGTATAAAATAGAATTCAAAGTTCAACCCCTTGACTCGTGTCGTCGCTTGCTGGTTCGTCCACACAGTATTCACAAAGATAACCCGAATCTGTCTTGGTGGCCTGATGCATAAACACTGGCCGATTGCAGCGCAAGCAGTGTTTAAGCGGAACATTTCCTAAGTACTTAAAGGCGACTTCAACCATTGTGTTCATTGTTTCCTCTGTCACACCCCGTTTCCTCCATTCGCTTCCCTCGAATAGTGGACGGCTGAGTTGTTCAAAAATCTCCAGACGTTTCTCGGGGGAAAGGTCTGCTTGCATAGCCTTCTCAAACCGCCTAACTGCGCGCTGGAGCACAAAGTTTCTGACATCAACTGGCATGAATTGTTGCGCTACGGAGGTCGGTTTCATCGACCACCACCAAGCACGCATGCTCAATGATACATGTTGAAGTATAGTGTCGGTAGTCATTTGACAAGAAACGAAATGTGGTTGAGCAGTTTCACCAAGTCACCCGCAATACAATTTTCAGCTAACGTCGGCAAGCGCTCAGTCGAGTGCGTGTGGGTTATGTGCGTGGGCCTCACCAAATGGGTGAACGTCGATGCTTGCATTTGTCATGTGCCGCCCATTCCCTTGTTTCCTTCTCTGTTCATTGCTTCACCAAACCTCTTCTCGAACTCCTCGTTCCGCTGCTTCTGCAGAACACTCTCACCTCCGAGTTCGGCTAACCTTTTATCAGAATAGATCGCTATCTGTACCGCGTCATCTCTGTCAATGTACAAGAGTGGTCCAAGGTCTTCAACGTATCCTGCAAGAACATGTTCGTTCCTTCTATCGATCAAGGTGGAGGTTACCGAACGAACCCGTTTGTCATCATCGAATGCAATACCCTTAAGAGCATCTAGGGTTGGTTTGATGATATTGTCAATGTCAGCACGAATGCCTTCTCTTATTCTCGTGCCCCAGCAGATTTCAATCTCGATGTCATCCGATAGGATAGGTGACGATATGAGCTTTTGGGCCTCTAATCGGATCGCTTCCTTATAGCGTTCGGCGTTGCCCTTTCTTTGCAATGACGAAGGGCGCTCGTAAACCAGAAACTGATAAGAGGGTAGGTCAACTCGCGTATGTCTGAGCCTGTCTTTCGCCATTCCTTAATCTCATTGAGTGGCACATAACTACCGGCTTGTCGCCACACTGTGGGCATTTGCTGCGCGGCTAATCGCCATATCGTGGCGGTAATTCCTGTTGTGTGTCATGAAATCCTCTCAAATCTTACAGAGTTTACCACGTATAATCAACCTCTGCTCCTGAATCCAGAATCAAGAATCCCAAATCCCCCATCTCACATCCCCGGTCCCTCACCTCCAACCCCTAACCTCTAACCCCTCCGTTCAAAACTGGCTAATGTCCCTGCCGAACACTTTCGCCTTCACCCAATCGAACATCACCAGGACTTTGTTCTTCAAGCTCACGATCC
>CAZIHJ010000222.1:0-2647 GCA_964538485.1 uncultured Chitinophagales bacterium
AGGTTCCAGCCCTGCGCGACTTCGTACGGACCGAAGAAACTGCCGAGTGATTCAAGCCCTCCGGGGAACCCGCCCATGAGCGAGTAGCCGGAAGAACTTGCAGCTCCCGCAGTTGGCTGGCCGATGGTGTTGTCCATTGTGTACGAGGATGATGTTGCGTGCGCGCTTCCTCCTTTGCCTGCTGCTGTTTGCAATAAGTAGTACTGTTGCGCTGGTGCCGTACTGATGCAGAGGAGAAATGCGATGATGATCTGTGAGAGTGATGTTTTCATGGTCATATCCTTTTTGGTGACGTACCTATTTGTTTTCAAACGCAGTTTCATTCGGCTCGCCCAGAAGTTTGTCAATACTCATGGTCTTTGGCTTGCCCAGTTCCACCGGATGAACATATTTGCCGATCTCATCTCCGGTCTTTGAAACTTCGGGCACAACTCGATGCGCATTGGCGAACGCATCTTGTCTAACACCCGTGACCTGCCAAGAGACTTCAACATCGGGCTTATCGGTTTTGATCTTGAAAGTATTGCCGCGCACTTTCTCCGCAACAATGGCCTGGGCAAACTGCCCGACCACGGTCAGTTGGTATCTGAAATCCCGGTTCAACGCTTCGAAGTACGATGGGAGAGTCACCGTGGCCTCTCCACGGTTGTCTGTGGTGATGTTGCCGTTATAAATATTCATCATGTCCGGCGATTCAACGAACGAGTGATAAAGGAACTTACGTTCTGGATCGAGCGGATGATCGATTTTGAAAGTGCCACTGCCCTTTGAAAAGGTCCCTGTAACGTCCACATCGCCCACGAATTTTCCAGCGAGGCCGCCTGCACCCGTCGCCTGACCCACGATACCATAACCCGTATTGGCCAAGCCAAAGACTCCAAAACCTCCTCCAAAGTGCGTTCCCCTTATTCCGATCCCGAGATTGTTGGTCGCAGTATTATCCACCCGGAGAGCACTATGATATGACGCACCCGTCGAATTGTTGCTCAGGACGTACATGACAGTGCCATTAGCCGCCGGGGTTGCTGTCTCAGCAACCGTAAGCTTAAAGCCGGTGCCCCCAATGCCGACATTACCGTTGCTGCTGATCCGTAGCTTTTCGCTCAGAGCATCAAGCGAAGCATCTCGGGTCTGGAAGGAGATGTGGGCCGAAGCCGCACCGTCTCCGATGAACTGCACCCGGGCATTCTGTTTTACCGTTCCGGAAATCGAAGGGTTATAGGAATCGATCGACGACCCTGTTCCAGCACCGGATCCGCCATTGGTCAGTGTCATCACTGGGCCGATGGTCCCTGCTGCATCTGTCCTCACCTCCAGAAGGCTGACCGGAGCTGCTGTCCCAATACCGACATTGCCTTTGTTCAAAATGGTCATCCTTGGGACTCCTGAAGTACCACCGGAATTTGACGCAAGCCGAAACTGGATGCCAGCACCATCACTCGCCGGGGGGCCATAGGTATTGGAGAGATACACCATGTTCGTGGAGGCGTCTTCTCCCAGCCTCCCCATGAAGTACCCTTGAGTTCCGAAGGCAATTGCATCACCAGCAGAGTTGTCGGAACGGCGGACATCAAGGATGCTGCCCGGCGCTGTCGTCCCGATGCCGACGTTGCCGGAATTGTAAGAGATAGCTGAACCCGTCGTAGTCCATTGAGACCCGGAGGGCACAGTAGCCCAGCTCGCCACACCATTGGCATCGGAGGTGAGGACTTTGCCTGCGCCTTCCGTACCATCTGCAATCTTTACATTGCCCGCGACATCAAGTCTTGCCGCAGGTATAATCGTTCCGATGCCGACGTCGCCTTGCACGACCAGACCATTGGGGGGCGCGGTATACGTTCCGGAATAGGTCTGACCAATGATTGCACCGCCTTCAACATCCAGCGTGTTTTTTGGTGCATACGTCCCGATACCGACATTTCCGGTGACATCAGCAATGAACATCCCCATCGTGCCGGCGGTCAGCAACCGCAACGAACTATTACTGGAAACATTACTAGCGAAGAGAGTATCGGAGACTTTTGCACTTCCCACAACGTCAAGTTTCTTTGTCGGTGAAGTTGTGCCAATCCCGACATTGTCGGTTGTCGTGGTCAACCGCACAACTGATCCATCATCGGTGAAGCCGTCGGCACCCAGTGCTGGAGTAGTCCAACTGGCCAAACCACTGGCATCAGAGGTGAGGACTTTGCCTGCGCCCTGCGTGCCATCAGCAATCTTCACATTGCCGGCGACATCAAGTTTTGCAGCGGGGCTATTCGTGCCAATGCCGATATTGCCGTCAGGGTTAATACGCATTTTCTCCGAGCCTGCTATCTGTAAACTCATTGGCTTGGAAGAATCACTGGTTATCACTGCATCACTTGTTCCATATCCTACAATCAGACCCCACACGGTTGTTCTATCATCCCAGAAAGACGCCCCTTTCTTGATAAACAACCGCTCTTCCCCATTTACCATAAGAGATGTGCGATAAGACCCATCCCCTCCAAGATTAGTGGCAAAACCCAATCCATAAATATTGTTGCCGCCGGAATTTTCAAACAAGGCGATTTTCTTGGTCGCAGTGGAATTTCCAAACGAAAGATTGGCTCCCGGGTTCGTCGTTCCGATACCGACGTTGCCGTTATTGTAATAGACTGCAGTG
>CAZIHJ010000223.1:0-2623 GCA_964538485.1 uncultured Chitinophagales bacterium
TATCCCGCACCCAGAGAGCAACAACGCCTCCGACAACCGCAAGCGGAATAGCCGAGAAGATGATCAACGCCTGTCGCACCGAATTGACCGAAGCAAACAACAAAAGGAAAATCAGAAAGAGAGAGATCGGAACCACAACACTCAACCGGGCTCTTGCCCGCTCGAGGTTCTCGAATTCGCCGCCATACGTGATCGTGTATCCGACGGGAAGTCTGACCTTTTCTCGTATTTCCTTTTGGATCTCCTGGACGAAGCTCTCAATGTCACGCTCTCGCACATTGGACTCCACGACGAGATACCGACGTCCTGCCGAATGTGTGATTTCAGCAGGACCCTCGGTCATTATGAAATCCGCGATATCTCCCAGGCGAACCCTTTCTCCATTCGGTGACGGGACGAGGAGATTCTTGATGTCATCGATGTCACTGCGAACATCTTTTTTGAATTTAACGACGAGGTCGAATTGCTTCTCGCCCTCATAGATGCGCCCGACTTCTGTCCCGGCGAGCGACGTTTGAATCAGAATATTCACATCTGCAACGTTGATGCCGTAGCGTGCAATCTTGTTCCTGTCGATAACAATCTGAAGCTTCGGTAGACCCTCCGTAAGTTGAACACGAGGATCGGCGGATCCTCGCGTGGATTGGACAATGGTTAGAATTTCATCGCCGATCTTCCCAAGAACTTCAAGGTCTTCCCCGAAAATCTTCACGCCAACGTCGGAGCGAACACCTGCAATCAATTCATTGAAACGCATTTCAATCGGTTGTGAGAACCCCCCGCCAATTCCGGGAATGCCACCCATTTTTTCTGTCATCAGCGCTATCATTTCATCCTTTGTCTCCACCGTACGCCATTCTTCCCGTGGCTTCATCTTGATGTACACATCGCTTTGGTGAATACTCATCGGATCGTTGGCAATCTCCGGCCTGCCGGTTTTGCTGACAACGTCAATCACTTCAGGAATGGACTTCAATTCCGCTTCGAGCATCTGTGACGTGTGAATTGCCTCTGTGAGCGAGATACTCGGCAAACGGCGGAGTTCAATCAGCATATCCCCTTCGTCCAATGTGGGAATGAACTCGCCACCCAGCCGCATAAACAGGAGAACTGCTCCAACAAACACCGCTACCGCAGCGCCAACAACAAGCGCCTTTCGCTTCAGGGCGAAGAGCAGCGAACTGTGATAGAGTGGCTTCAGGAACGAGATGATCGGGCTTTCTCTCTCTGATATTTTCTTCTTAAGAAGGAACATACTTGCAACCGGAACATACGTGAACGTCAAAAAGAGTGCCCCGGCAATGGCATAGACGACCGTGTACGCCATCGGTTTAAACATTTTGCCTTCGATTCCCTGCAGCGTCAGCAGCGGTAGATACACGATGATGATGATGGCCACACCGAACAGGATCGGCCTTGCAACTTCGAGGAACGAGCCAATCAGTGTCTGTTGCACGGTCTCACCAGCCATGAGCGCGGGAGAGTGTTGGCGCTCATGCAATTTGCGCACGGCATTTTCGATGAGCACAACAGCGCCGTCCACAATAATGCCAAAATCAATGGCGCCCAGCGACATGAGGTTGCCCGACACGCCTGTTATTTTCATCATCACGATGGCGAACAACATTGAAAGGGGAATGACCGACGCAACGATAAATCCGCCCCGCAGGTTCATCAACAACAAAAACAGAACGATGATAACGAGGAGCGCACCTTCCGTCAAGTTGGTGTACACGGTCTTGATGGCGCGGTTCACCAGGTCACTTCTGTCATAGAACGGCACAATCTTTACACCCTCGGGGAGCGTCTCTTGTACCTGTGCCATCTTGTCCTTTACACGTGTTACTACCTCGCGGGCATTTTCACCCTGCAGCATCATTGTAATGCCACAGACAATCTCGGAGACACCGTTGATAGTGACCGAACCCTGACGGATGGCTGCACCAACATCAATGCTCGCCACATCCCGCACAAAAATGGGAACGCCTCCTTCAGACTTTACGATGATGTTGCCGATATCCTCCATCGTTTTCACGATACCGACGCCAACAACGATGTACTGTTCCTGCTTGTGCTCGATATACGCACCAGGCGCGTTGGCGTTGTTGTTGGAAACCGCTTCGATAACGTCGCGTAATGAGAGATCGTACTTGAGCAGTTTCTGTGGGTCAATGAGAACCTGATACTGTTTCAGCTCGCCGCCGAATGTATTCACCTCAGCCAGTCCCGGCGTTCCTGCGAGTTGGCGTTTGATGACCCAATCCTGAATCGTGCGAAGCTCCATCGGCGTGTAGCCCTCACCGACAACCTCGTACTGATAGATCTCGCCCAAGCCTGTAGACACAGGGCCCAACTCGGGTTCAGGAATTCCGGCAGGGAGTTCCGCCTTCGCTTCCTGTACTTTCTGCGCGACGAGTTGCCGGGCAAAATAAATATCCACGTCGTCATCGAACACAACGGTGACTGCCGAGAGTCCGAACTTTGACACCGAGCGCACCTCTTCAACGTCCGGAAGATTCTGCATCGCAACTTCAATCGGGTAGGAAACCAACCGCTCAATTTCCTGCGGTGCGAGCGCGGGAGCAACCGTGAATACCTGCACTTGATTGCTTGTAATGTCCGG
>CAZIHJ010000224.1:0-2613 GCA_964538485.1 uncultured Chitinophagales bacterium
GCTTTGCTGACTTTCACCGAGCCCTCTTGTTCACCCTCAAACACCAGCTCGATTTTTCCTGTCAGACCGGGCAGCACATGCGGCAGGTCGCAGATGCGCGGCACGATGACCTTCTCGTTGAGTATGATCGCGCGGCGTTCCGCGTTGCTGATCAGGTTTTCCATTGCGGAGATTGTGAGTCGTGCGCTGACGCCGGACTTCTGGTCGACGAACTCACTTTTGCGCGCCTCAAATGCCACCTGTTCCACAATCTCCTTAAAGAAATACGGCACCCTGATCTCGCGCTCATCCCTGGACACGCTCGCTTCTTGTTCCGTAATGCTTATGCCTTCCTCAAGCGAGCGGGGGTAGTGCGTGAGGATCTGGGAATCGATACGATCCTTCAGCGGAGTAATAATATTACCGCGGTTGGTGTAGTCCTCGGGGTTCGCGGTGAACACGATCATAATATCAAGAGGAATGCGGATATTGAACCCGCGGATCTGAATATCCTTCTCCTCAAGAATATTAAAGAGGCCAACCTGAATACGCGGCTGCAAATCGGGAAGCTCGTTGATGGCGAAGATACCGCGGTTGGTCCTGGGAATGATGCCGAAGTGGATTGCTCCTTCATGCGCGTAGTGCAGGCGTTGTGCTGCGGCTTTAATCGGGTCAATATCGCCGATAAGATCGGCGATGGTCACGTCGGGTGTTGCAAGTTTCTCGCCGTATCGCTGGTCTCTTTGCAACCATTCGATTGGTGTTTCATCTCCAAGTTCATTCACCAGATCAACGGCCCGCTTGCTGACAGGTGCGAATGGGTTGTCATTGATTTCACTTCCTTTGATTGTCGGGACGTATTCATCCAACAACAATGGCAACCCTCTCACAATGCGCGACTTTGCCTGTCCCCGCAAACCGAGAAGGATGATATCGTGTTTGGCAAGAATGGCGTTGACCAACGCCGGGATAACGGTTTGCTCGTACCCGATAATGCCGGGGAAAAGAGGCTCCTTGTTTTTTATCTTGCGAATGAGGTTTGCGCGGAGTTCATCTTTTACTGGTCGGACCTTGTAGCCGCTGCTGCGCAACGTACCGAGTGTTGAAGGACGGTTCATGCTTCCCCTGATATCGTGCATTGCTGTCGTGTACGAATGTACTGCTTTCATTCTGAAAATCAAACAACCTTCCGTGTCTCAAGCTCGACAAACGCTCCCGGGCACGGGGCTACGCGCGGCGGACAACCGGGACGTTTGTGCTACTACCTATTGATCTGAGGAATAAGGTCAAACGTTTGCGGTGAGCGAAGTCGAACCGTCCCCGCTTGACCGAATGGCTCAAACCGTGTGCGTTGCAATTCCTGCTGGAATTTGGTACAATGAGCCACCTCCGGCATGCGAGAGTCACTTCATAAAACACTCATCATTCGCTTTAGTTCCATTGGCGATATTGTCCTCTCATCACTTCTGGTGCGTACGTTGCGTGATCGCTTCCCGGAGGCGGAGATTGACTATCTGGTGAAATCCGAGTACGCGGATCTTGTTCACCACAATCCTCATATCTCACACGTGTTGCAATTTTCACCGGCGGATGGACTCTCCGGGCACCGGCAACGCATCCGCAGTGCGGAATATGATATGATCATTGATATTCACGACAGTCTCCGGAGTCGTTATTTGTGCTTCGGCCATCCCAATGTTGTTCGCATTAACAAGAGAAAGCTCGCGCGCTTTCTGCTTGTTCGCACAAAACTTAATCTCTACAATTCGTTCGGCGGGTCGCCATCCGTTGCTGAGCGGTATCTGGAGACTGTCGAACCGCTTGGCGTGAAGAACGACGGAAAGGGGCTTGAGCTGTTCCTGGGGGAGGTGGCGGCCAGTCGGGCTGATGCCGTATTGAAAGAATCTGGCGTCCCTGATGATACTCCACTGATTGGTATTTGTCCAACATCGAGACATTTCAATAAGATGTGGCAGGCAAAAGGGTTTTCTGAGGTCGGGGCAATGTTGGCGCAAAGTCATTCTTGTTCGGTTGTTGTCTTTGGCTCGACCGAAGAAGCCGGACCCTGCGCGGTTGTTGTGGAGATGATAAAGGCGCTGCAACCACAATTGCAGGTGCTGAATCTCGCCGGACGTCTTTCATTGCTGGAAACCGCAGCGGTGATGGACAGGTGTTCTGTCGTCGTCAGTAACGATTCCGGATTGATGCACATTGCCGCGGCGCGCCAACGAAAGGTCGTCGCTGTCTTTGGTCCGACGGTACAAGAGTTGGGATTCTTTCCGTATGGCACCATCAGTACTGTTGTTGAACACGAGTCGCTTTCGTGCAGACCGTGCACGCATATCGGGTTACCAAATTGTCCACTGGGACATTTCAAGTGTATGAAGGAAATCTCTCCGGGTGTTGTTCTCGCAGCGGCAGAAGACCTTCTCCGCAATTAGAAAGCATGTATGTATTTGTTCTGGCGTGTGCTCTATAGTTATGGTGTGATCCCGCTGTTGTGGCTTCTCCTCCGCGTCCTGGGAGTGATGAACAAGAAAGTGCGAAGGGGAATCCGGGGGCGGGTGGGGATGATGGACACCCTTGAGCGACAGATGAGACTTCTGCCGTCCGGGACAAAGGTATGGTTTCATG
>CAZIHJ010000225.1:0-2585 GCA_964538485.1 uncultured Chitinophagales bacterium
CCATCATCGTGCGCCTTGCGCCGAACTTCCAGCCGTTCCTTGTTGCACGGCCCATCGCCGTTGACCACACGCTTGAGTTCTTCCCAATCCGGTTGGGTGTAGTGCCAGTGGCCCGTCTTCTCGTCATAACGGCAATCCTTGTCGGGTACATCCAGACCGAGAGCGCGAATCTGCGGCACGATGTGGTCCACAAACTCCTGCCGGACCTGCTCATTGGTCTTCGTCTTGATCTTCCAGCGCATCGCAAGCTGCGAGTGTGTGGAGAGTCCTTTGCTCTCGGGCGGACCGGACATCATGAGCGTCGGGTACCACCAGCGGTTCACGGCATCCTGCACCATTGCCTTCTGCGCGGGCACGCCCTTCGCAAGCACGACGACGGAATCATATCCCTGCTTGATGTGGAACGACTCCTCATAACAGATGCGCTTCATCGCGCGTCCATACGGGCCGTACGAGCTTTGCGCGAGCATGGTCTGGTTGATGACAGCCGCGGTATCCACGAGCCATCCGATCACGCCAACGTCCGCCCATGTGGGCGTCGGATAATTAAAAACATTCGCGTATTTTGCTTTCCCGCTCAGGAGATCATCAAGCATTTGTTCACGCGTAACGCCGAGCGTCTCGGCTGCCGCGTAGAGAAGCTGTCCGTGGCCTGCTTCGTCTTGCACCTTTGCAACCAATGTGAGCTTGCGGCGAAACCCCGGCGCGAACGGAATCCACTTCCCTTCCGGAAGCTGCCCCACAATCTCGCTGTGTGCATGCTGACTCATCATGCGGATGAGGTTCTTCCGATAATCCTCGGGCATCCAATCCCCGGGCTCGATCTTCTCGCCACGGTTGATCTTTGCCTCAAAGTTGGCAAGTTTTTGTTCGTCGGTCTTGTTCTCAACCATTGAAATCAGCTCCGTTTGTCCGTTATTTCCCGAAACCCAACCCGTCTGAATGGAAATATAAGAATGATTGTGGTAGGACTCAAACCTCGCAGGACATCCGGGACGGTTGTCCTACTGCCCGGACAGAAGTAGGTCATTCGTCTCGATTGACCCAACCGCCATCTCTTGCTCACCCCATCATCTTATGTTTCCTGCCAACGAATGCCAGCACGCAGAGCACAATCGTAGCGCAGGCATAAATGATGGGAAGCGACGGTATGTTTGTCACACCAAACGCGCCGATGAAGTCCAGCTCTGCCATTTTGCTCAACGGGCCGACGTACCACATCGCCATATACAACACCTCGAACAACCGCGCGCTGCCGCTCCACACTCCCGATGTTAGAGCAAGAGACGGGATGAACACCGCGCCTACAATCCACATCATTATTCCGTGAAGGTCGCCGTCCGCAAGCAACCGGACGAAGATTCCCGATCCTGTCATCGCGGCAACGATCACACCGGCAAGTAACAACGCGGGAAGCTGCCTCTGTAAAGATCGTGGGGCGGAGCGGATCAATTCATGCGTGCGGAATTGTTCTTCCCGCGTTCCCATGGACGACCAGAGCAACAATGGCCAGATCCACGCGAACGGCAGCGCGAACTGGCGCGCTTCGTTGAGAGGAACGGTGCAGCACACGACAACAAGAATCATCGCTCCGGCATACCACCACCAAGGCAACCCCTTGAGCATCAGGCGAAGTTCAGCAAGAACGATTGCTCCAAACCTGGAACGCGTTGGAAGAGATGTCAATCGTAAGTGATGAACGGGGACTGATGACGACACGGTCTCCGGCTCATCATCGACTTTGGGTTTCTTTGTACGGCGGGTTCTTGTAGTGATTTTGTCGCGTGACGGATCAAACCGGGTAAATACGAGTGACGCAAGTCCGACAACACCGCACGCCACGCCAACCCAACCGAGTCTGCGGAGAAGAAGATCGCCCGTCCACACAACGCCATTCCATAAGAACGTGTCCTCCACCGGGTGGCCCGAACTCCCCAGCACGAAGCCATCGCCGTAGTCTGCAAAAGCTGCACTGGCCGCCGCTTTCATACTTTCGCTGACCGTCAGCAGTCCGGAGATATCCAGCAGATCGGACTTTGTCTCCATCCCGGAAACAAGTATAAACATCCATCCAAAGAAGAAGACTACATTGCCAAAACCACCGCGCAAGTACGAGATGCACTCAAACAGGACTGCAACCGCTGCGACAACCGCGAGTGAGGGAAGAGTAAGAAGGAGGAATGGCGCCACGAATTGCCACAGGTCGAAGTCTGAACGGGCGTCACCAAGAAACAGCAACAGAATCGCTGCGACGATGAGGATGATGACCATTATGGAGAGAACAGCAAAATTGCTCAGTGTCTTGCCGGCAACATACGACAACTTGCCGAGGGGTGTTGTGGCAATGATCTGGCCAACACCGGTCGACCGGTCGCGTTGCACGCTGTTCTTCACCAGAAAGAATCCGAACCACGAAAGAAAGAACGTGGCAACGACAGACATCATCGCTCCCACCCACGCGCCGTTGAATTCTCCCCGGTATTTTCCGAGGGTGACTCCAACCGTTCCGTTGTTGACGAGGAAACCGAGGTAGATCGCAAGCCCGAGCGTGGCAAGAAAACTGAAACGCCGGGTCCGTTCAAGGA
>CAZIHJ010000226.1:0-2487 GCA_964538485.1 uncultured Chitinophagales bacterium
CCCCAGACAAATGCCAGCTCACGCTGGTTTCCTGTTCCATCAACAAGCGGGATGTCAATAAACGAATAGTCTGTCGCGGGTTGCTCGTACCGTGATTGCGCCAGACGATGCGCGAGGCGCAATGACGAGAACCCATAGTCGTCCGTTATCTTGAAGAGCATGTTGAGTGTTGCATTCTCGGCAATATCAATGTTGGCGCCGGGGACAAGGATGGCGGCGGTCGGAAAAGCGTCGGGGACGATCTTGATCGTGTACTCGATCGGCTCTGCGTTGGTGAGATTCTCAACGTCATGCAGGGTGATATGATATGTTCGATCGGAGAGAAGAGTCATGCTTCCGACGGCCTTCTCACCTTGCACATCAAGACCCTTCTCTGTCCCATCGTTAAACACAACGCTCGCTGTGGCAAGGGGCTTGTTGGATTCAATCGAGAACGTGAGGCGGGTTCCCTTCAATGCGGTCACATCGCCGATGTTCTCCTCCAATTCACGCGCCGGAAGTTTCGCATACGCGGGGAACTGCAGTTGTAGCTTCATCGCTTTGACAATCGGTCTGTCGATGACCTTCAAAAGGAACTCTTCGCTTCGCACATCCCTGGCGTAGACATAGTACGTTGTCGAGTTTCTTATCGAGGGGAGTTGATGAGTGAAGGCACCCGTGGACTCGGGCGTGAGGATCACTTCTTCAAATGCCACTTGTCCATCCGGCCTGGTGGCAAGAATAATCTGTTGTTGCTGTTCGCCCACCACGCGGATAACCACGGGGACGGTTTCGCCTTTGACCACTTCCCTGCTGCCGGGTTCGACGACGAACTCAAATGGAAGAGGGGGATCGAACGATTGGCTGTAGTTTACCAAACGATGAGCGGCCCCGAAGTAGCCCGATGGGAAAAGCATGAATACGAGGACGGCAAGCCCACAAACCATAAGGAATATCTTGCCGGCTCGTTTTGGCGTTCCCGTATCAATGACGGTGCTAAAGTCCGCCGACTGCATTTCGCTCCGCACATCTTCGAACGACGCGTCAATCAAATCGACCGAATAGAACTGCGCCTTGTTGCGCTCCTCAAACAGCTGCAGGATATTTACGAGGTGGTCGTTGAGGTGGGGGAATTTTCTGCCGATGCGCGCCGCGGTCGCGTGAATAGTCTCACTGGGCAGCACTCCGGCAATGCGCAGAGCAGGAAGAAGAATTTTCCAGATGAACAAGCCAATGGTGAGAGCAATTAACAACCAGAAAAGGATCGTGCGACCTGCAATGCCGATAAAGAACGCGTGTTCAATGGTAAGGGCCGCGAGAAGGGCTGCGATGCACACAGCACCTGCGAAGAAAAGTCCAAATAGAACGGAGAGCTTCCCTTCCGTGCGTCGCACAGAAGTCAGCCGGTCAAGGAGTTCGCGATAGATGCGTGGTGTGCCCGATGCGTTGTCCGTCATATTAGTCTCTCTCCCCGGTCATTCATCACTCAATTGGTCAACGCCCACATGATAATGTTCGTTCCGAACTTCAGGGCTTCCTGTCGTTTTGGTTCCGGATCGTTGTGAACATCGGGATCGGCCCAGCCGTCGCTGGGGTTTGTCTCGGTGGTGTAATACAAAACCAGTCGCCCATTATGAAAGAGTCCCAACCCGCGTGCTGGTTTCTCGTCATGCGCGTGGGTTTTGGGCGGACCGTTCGGGAAATCAAACGGTGCGCGATAAATACCGTGATTGAACGGCAACTCCACGAGATCCTTGTCTGGAAATACCTTCTTCAGTTCGCGGCGGATGGCCTTGTCCAGCCCATAGTCATCATCAACATACAGAAACCCGCCATTCTCCAGATAAGTACGCAGACGCCGCACCTCGGTTTCGGA
Source organism: uncultured Chitinophagales bacterium (assembly GCA_964538485.1). Lineage (GTDB taxonomy): Bacteria > Bacteroidota > Ignavibacteria > UBA10030 > UBA6906 > JBJXHC01. Next base: position 1,856 of record CAZIHJ010000226.1, read on the forward strand.
GAGGACGATATTGCCGTGCCCCGTGAGAAAGGCAACCGGATACGAGAAGAAGTTCTCGCTGCCGATCTCCACAAACTCATACCGGGCATCGACATCCAGCCCGACGTTCTGTTTGATGAAGTTCAGCAGATTGACTTCTGCGGATTGGTCGTTGTACCAGTCTCCACCGCCGGAATACTTGACACGTGGAATCTTAAGCGCGCTGGAAGCCCGCGCCAGCTGGGCTTCACTTACTGTGGTAAAGAGAAGGATAGTTAGGAGATGGATGAAAATTGTCTTTTGCATGCCTGTCAAGTTATCAAAGTGGGAGAGAAGAAGCAACCGGCAACAAGAGAACGGCCTGCCACACATTGCGACAGGCCGCGTTGGGAAACCTGAGGATTATTCTTACTTCATCAACACCATTTTCTTCACTTCTGTGTACGATCCCGCTGAAAGTTTGTAGAAGTACAATCCACTTGCCATATTGCTTGCATCGAACTGCACCGAGTGTGTTCCGGCTTCCATCTCTCCATCAACGAGTGTCATCACCTCACGGCCAAGTACGTCGTACACCTTGAGCGTGACCCAATTGTTTGTTGCTAATTGATAATTGATCATTGTTACCGGATTGAACGGGTTTGGATACGCGT
>CAZIHJ010000227.1:0-1032 GCA_964538485.1 uncultured Chitinophagales bacterium
CAGCAGCTATCCTGGCAGAACCTGATCGACGACGTGAAGCTCGATACTGACACGGGAACCGAACAGTTGAGCGGACTTGAGGAGGACATTCCTGATGTTCTCCCAACTCCGGGAAGTGTACCCCAAGAATCCAGCAATGATGAACTCAGCAAATTCAAACTCTGACAATATCACTCAAGGCACGGAGTCTAGAGCTTTCCTGCTGTTGCATGAAAAGGTGCAGCGATGGATCTGGCAGCAGGGTTGGGATGATCTGCGGGATGCTCAAGAGGAGGCAATCCAACCCATTCTCGGTGGTCAAACCGATGTCATCATTTCCGCCGCGACCGCATCCGGTAAGACCGAGGCAGCGTTTCTCCCCATATGTTCTTCATTGATTGATTCGATAGACCAGAGTGTTCAAGCTCTCTACATCAGTCCGCTCAAGGCGCTGATTAACGACCAGTACGATCGGCTCTCTGGATTTTGCGAACGGCTTGAGATACCTGTCTCAGCCTGGCATGGCGATATTGCCCAATCGCGCAAAGAGAAGGTCATCAAGAATCCATCCGGCATTCTTCTGATTACTCCAGAATCCCTTGAGGCGTTGTTTGTCAACAGGGGACCCACAATCCAGACGATCTTCAAGAATCTGAAGTATGTCGTTGTGGATGAGCTTCATTCATTCATTGGTTCGGAGCGTGGCAGGCAACTACAATCCTTGCTTGCAAGAATCGAACTCTGTACACGACGCCGGGTTCCCCGCATTGCCTTGAGTGCAACGCTTGGCGACATGACACTCGCGGCGGCCTTTCTTCGTTCGCCGGGAGAGTTCCCATGTAAATTTATCAGTTCCACGCGCAACCGACAGGAGGTTCAACTGCAGGTAAGGGGGTACCGCGTACAGCGGCCCATGGTTCCAGTCGTTCATGATGATGAACCCGACGAGAACGAAGAGAACGGGGTTGACGATGGCAGCATGATTGAGGTGGCGGATCATCTTTTTCGCACATTGCGAGGACAAACGAATCTTGCCTATGCCAATCGCCGTGC
>CAZIHJ010000227.1:1042-2451 GCA_964538485.1 uncultured Chitinophagales bacterium
GGTCTATGCGGATCTCTTGCGTCGGCTGTGCGAACAGGCCGCAGTGCCGAATGAGTTCTGGCCTCATCATGGGAGTCTCTCGAAGGATCTCCGTGAAGACGTTGAGCGGATGCTCAAGGAGCGAACACAACCAACGACCGCCGTTTGCACAACGACACTGGAAATGGGAATCGATATCGGCTCTGTTACAAGCGTTGCTCAGATTGGTCCGCCACCGACGGTTGCCGGTTTGCGTCAACGACTCGGACGATCCGGCCGTCGTGGACAACCGGCCATCATGCGGGTCTATATTCAAGAGGACGAGACTGACCCGCACACTCCACCGGAAGATTCGCTCCGCACCAACCTTGTACAGGCGATTGCGATGGTGAATCTCCTGATCCGGGGATGGTACGAGCCTCCGATTACAGGGCGCCTGCATCTGTCGACACTTGTTCAACAAGTCTTGTCGTTGATTGCTCAATACGGTGGCATCAATGCAAGCAACGTATGGAAGGTCTTGTGTGAGCGAGGTCCCTTCAAAGAGATTAATCAGCAAATGTTTTCCGAATTCCTGAAAAGCCTCGGCAAAAACGATCTCATCAGCCAGGCCGGTGATGGCACACTCATTCTCGGTATGGCTGGCGAGAGAATTGTGAACCACTACAGCTTCTACGCTGCTTTCTCGACGGCGGAGGAATACATTATTGTTCACGGCAGCAAACGACTCGGGTCATTACCAGTGAGCTATCCTCTTTTCGATGGAGCCTATCTGATCTTTGCAGGCAAGCGCTGGCAGGTGATAAGCGTTGACTCAGAACGGCGGCTTGTTGAAGTAAAGCCTTCACGTGGTGGCAGACCTCCGAAATTCTCAGGGTCAATCGGGCTAATGCACGATGTTGTGGTACAGGAGATGAGGGCTGTCTATCTGGGCAATGATACGCCAGTCTATCTTGATACAGTGGGACGTGCTCTGCTTAGTGAAAGCCGCGACAACTTCCACCGGTTTGAGTTGGATAAACGCTGGCTCCTTCCCATAAGCAATGACGTGCTGATCTTTCTTTGGAAAGGAAGCCTCGTCATGAATACCGTGGCAGCACTGCTCCTCTCAGGTGGATTCAAGGTCTCACAAGAGGGAGTTGCGCTTCATGTTTCTGATGCTTCAGAAGATGATATCCGGGCATTCCTCGAATCGAAGGTTGTCGATGAGCTTCCTTCTCCTGTTGAACTTGCCAGCCATGTGGCCAACAAGATCACGGAGAAGCATGATCGGTTCTTGAATGAGGAGTTGTTGAAGGCGGAGTATGGGGCGAGATATTTTGATATACATAATACTTGGATGTTGTTGACTAAGGGTCTACAATACGAATGTTGAAATGAGCAAACAATTCCCTTTCGGCCACATCAAGAGCGTGTATGGAATCGACTTC
>CAZIHJ010000228.1:0-2415 GCA_964538485.1 uncultured Chitinophagales bacterium
AAGGACGGTATAGCGCAGATCATGGATTTCGGACTGGCAAAACTGCAGGGTGTTTCACGACTCACCAAAGAAGGCAGCACAGTCGGAACAGCCGGTTACATGTCGCCTGAACAAGTGCAAGGTTTGGACGCCGACCACCGGTCGGATATCTTTTCTTACGGTGTTCTGCTCTACGAACTCCTCACCGGACAATTGCCGTTCAAAGGAGTGCATGAAACGGCCATCGCGTATGAAATTGTCAATGTGGATGCACCACCGATGTCTGCCGTCAAACCGGAAATTGAACAAGATCTCGACGCCATTGTCCTTGATTGCCTGGAGAAGGACCCCAAAGAACGTTGTCAATCGATTGCAGAGGTTGCGCGGGATCTCCGAAAGATAAAAAGAGAATCAACGCGCCAGCGACATAGCCGCATAACCATGGCACAACCTACGCTGCAGCCATCGCGGATTTCAGGCAGGCTGGGTACGGAGCGAACGAGTGGAGAGCATCCTATTGAGCCAACGCGAAGAGGCATTCCGGTGTGGATTATAACCACAGCGGTAGCAGTTGTCATGCTTGGAGGCGGTTACGGACTCTCATTCCTCAACACGCCTCCAGCCAAAGATTTGCCATTCATCCGCGCATCTATTGAAATGCCGTATGGACTCAGGTATAACGATGGCCTCGGTGGGCACTCGGCGCTGTCGCCCGATGGTTCAATGGTGGTCTTTGCGGCCGCTGATTCCAGTTCTCGGATAACGCTGTGGGTCCGGAAGCTCCACTCGGAGGAGGCGAAATCGCTTCCCGGAACCGAGAACGCAACATACCCCTTCTGGTCTCCGGACAGCCGATCGCTCGGTTTTTTTGCCGACGGAAAGTTGAAAACTATCGACGCCAATGGCGGGCCGGTGCTCACCCTCGCAGATGCCCCTTTCGGTCGTGGAGCCGTTTGGACTGCAACAGGACAGATTCTCTTCTCGCCGAATACGAGTGAACCCAACTTGCTTGCGGTTCCGGTTTCGGGCGGGACAGCTGAGCAGGCGGTCATGTTCGATACCTCTTTGCATGCTGTTCCGCGATTTCCCGAAATGCTGCCCGATGCAAAGCATCTGGTTGTCTCATTGTTGGGCGTTAGTGGGGAGGAGTCGCATATCTACCTTGCATCGCTTGATCACACTCCACCCAAAAAACTTATCGCGGATGGTGCATATCCCCGGTATGCATCCGGCCATCTGTTCTTCCTTCGACAGGGAATACTCATGGCACATCCATTCGATCCGTCATCCCTTACTCTGTCGGGTGCACCTGTTGCGATTCAGGATCACGTCAATTCATGGGCACCGCGCTCAAAAGCCGATTATTCGGTAACAGAAGGGTTGCTTCTGTACTCTGCCAGTGGAACGGCCAAAACAGGCGACCTGATGTGGATGCAGCCGGATGGGACCGAATCAGTCATTGGTCAATTCGATATAGTCCAGGGCTTCGAACTTTCGCCCGATGAAACACGAATCGCGTACGAGGCCTCTGACGGAAACAAATGGCGTATTTGGATTTACGACGTTGTGGCCAGGGTTCGAACTCAACTGACATTTGACGCGGATGCAACAAGCGGGCCGCGGTGGTCCAATGACAGCAAGACAATTTACTTCAACAGGGAAGTTGCTGCGAGCAAGGCCAACATCTTCGCAAAAAGAGCGGACGGCTCCGGCGATGAAGTACTGATTGCCCGGGGGGAAGAAGGATCGGCGGTGGGATATTATCCTTCGGACACTTCTCCCGACGGGAGATACCTTCTCGTCGTGATGCGGAATGAATCCGGGAGCGAACTCGGTACAGTCGACCTTTCCGACACCAGGCGACCAATCCCCGTTCAGAAAACCGGAATTATGGGAAGAACTGCGCGTTTTTCCCCCGATGGAAAGTGGATCGTCTATGCGTCAAGCGAGACCAATACATCGAGGTTAAACGTTGCCGCGTTTCAGGGGCGGCCGGGGATGTGGCAACTCGCTGGCGGCGCCGACGCAGCGTTGTGGGGAACCAAAGGAATCGAGTATTTCTCGAGGGAGCGTGACCGTTACGAGATCGTCGGGGTTTCACTTTCCTCCGGCAATCCGGTGTTCGGGCCGCCACAACCTCTCCTGAAAGGAAAATCCCAAGGCGTTTTCATTTTCGGGCTTTCGCGTGATGGGAGACGTTACCTTGCGTTTCGTCCTGCAAACGCGGGCGCCGGTGGCAACCTCTCACTCATCGTGAACTGGAAGGAACTCCTGAAATCAAAACAACAGTAGACAGAAATGATAGACCAAACTATATCGCACTACTAAATCACCTGCGAGCTTCTTTTGGGCGGAGGCATGTCGTATGATCGATCAGACAATCTCGCATTACAAGATTCTTGAGAAACTCGGTGAAGGAGGCATGGGTATTGTCTA
>CAZIHJ010000229.1:0-2376 GCA_964538485.1 uncultured Chitinophagales bacterium
CACACTGCCTGCTGGACTGCGCTGTTGTGTAATGCAACCGGTCGGCCTGTGAAGATCCGCCTGTTCCGTGACGATGATATGATTATGACCGGCAAGCGGCATCGGTTTCTCAGTCGGTACACGGTGGGATTTGACGATAAAGGAATGTTGCTTGCTGCTTCATTTGAACTCAACAGCGACGGCGGTTGCGCGACGGATCTTTCATTTGCAATCCTCGAACGCGCCATGCTGCATGGGGATAATTCGTATTTCATTCCAAATGTCTCCATCACCGGCAAAGTCTACAAGACGAATCTCCCTTCCAATACTGCTTTCCGGGGCTTCGGCGGTCCACAGGGAATGGCCGTGATCGAAACGGTCATCGACCGGATTGCACGAGCACTGAAAATGGACTCGGCTGAGGTTCGTCATAAGAATTTCTACGGACTCGAATCCCGCAACACCACGCACTACGGTCAGGTGGTGGAAAACAACCGCCTCTTTATGATCTACGAAAAGATTATGAAGTCATCAGACTACGAGAAGAGACGTAAAGCCATCAATGAGTTCAATGCGAAGAATGAATTCACCAAACGTGGAATGGCGATGACGCCGGTGAAGTTCGGGATTTCATTTACCACATCATTCCTCAATCAGGCCGGTGCGCTGGTGCTGGTGTACAAGGATGGAACCATCCTCGTGAACCACGGCGGCACGGAGATGGGTCAGGGACTTCATACAAAGATCCAGCAGATTGCCGCGGCGGAATTTGGCGTGAGCGTGGATCGCGTGAAAGTTAATGCTACGAATACAGCAAAGGTTGCAAATACTTCTGCAACTGCGGCATCGGCAGGGACTGACTTAAACGGAATGGCGGTAAAGAATGCGGTGGAGATCCTTAAGGCCCGGATTGCAGACTCGTTGGCTGCGTATTTCAACGAGAAGCACACAGGTGAACCGACAAACCTTGCCGACATTGTATTCGAAGACAATGCCATCAAAGACGCTCTTCATCCGGATCGGACCATCTCGTTTGCTGACGCGATGCCCCTCATGCACCTGCGACAGGTGAGTCTCAGCGCGTCGGGTTTCTATAAAACTCCCTCAATAGGATGGGACAAGGAAAAGGGATTTGGGAAGCCGTTCTTTTATTTTTCATTCGGGATGGCTGTGACCGAAGTCGAGGTGGATGTGTTGACGGGGCATCACACGATTCTCCGCACCGATATTCTCCATGATGTCGGCGATTCGCTGAATGCCGGGATTGATATCGGTCAGGTGGAAGGTGGTTACGTGCAGGGTGTCGGCTGGTGTACGACGGAGGAGGTGAAGTGGGACGCCAAAGGAAACCTGATGACTCACTCGCCCGATACTTACAAGATCCCCGGTGTGCAGGACATCCCCAAAGATTTCCGGACCGAATTACTGCAAGGCGTTCCCAATCCCGGCACGATTCGTCGAAGCAAAGCAGTTGCCGAACCGCCGCTGATGCTCGGTCTTTCTGCGTGGCTGGCGATCAAGGATGCGATCTCTGCGGTTGCGAATCATGAAGTGGAGCCGGAGTTTTCGCTTCCTGCCACCAACGAGGTGATTGCACTGAGTGTGGATAAGCTGAGGAGAGCCAATCCAATAATCCATCAATCCAATACTCCATAGCTGCAATACTCCACCCACATGGACACACTCAATTCCCTGATATCTCTCCTCTCAAATAACCCCCGCCTCATGGTTGCGACAATCATTTCTACGTCCGGCTCAACGCCTGTTGGAGCGCTTTCCAAGATGCTGATTCACGGCGACGGTACACGCGCCACGGGCACCGTTGGCGGAGGTTGTATGGAAGGGGACGTTTTGGATGCTGCACGGAAGTTGCATCAAGACAAAAAGGCAGCGATTCTTACATTCCATCTCAATGAAGACGAAGTGATCCAGGGTTTGATTTGCGGAGGAAACCTCGATGTTCTCGTGGAACCGGTTGATATTCATCAGCAAGAACTGTATGAGCGACTGAAAAGCATCAGAGATAAAGGCGAGGATTGCGTTGTTGCAACTCATCTCACAGGTGACGGGTTGATCCGGTTCAAGGGCATCGTTACACGCGAAGAACTGTCGGGGAGTAATGCCCGTCCGCCATCTTCCTGGCGGGGAGTGATGGAGTATTGGAAAACCATTGGAGATGCGGCCGCTGTCGACCTTGGTGCGATTCTCCCCAAAGTGTTGCAGCGTTCGCAAGGAGAGCGATTGCAGGTTAAAGACGGTGTGTTAATTCTGGAGCCGGTGTTAGGCCGACCGCAACTCATTGTGTTCGGCGGTGGGCATGTTTCTTTATACGTGACACGCGTTGCTGCGATGGCTGGGTTCAGGGTGACGGTGGTGGATGACAGGGTCCAGTTTGCG
>CAZIHJ010000230.1:0-2315 GCA_964538485.1 uncultured Chitinophagales bacterium
TGTTGCTCATTGTTAATTGCCTTCCTATCCCTGAAACTTCTTCTTCCTGTTTCTGATGTAGTCCACGAAGACGAATTCGCCGAGGTTGCTGAGCGAGGAATAATATGCGCGACCGTGATTGGCTTTGGTGAGTTCTTCCACGAAATTGATGAGGTACGGGTCGCGGGCAACCATGAACGTGGTGATGGGAATATGTTCGCGACGGCAGGCAACAGCTTCATCGAGGGTCTTGTTCACGATTTTGGGATCGAGGCCGAATGAGTTCTTGTAGAGCTTGCCGCTCGGTTCAAAGATCGCAGAGGGCTTTCCGTCAGTCACCATGAAAATCTGTTTGTTGGAGTTTCCGTGCCGACGCAACAAGTTGCGCGCAAGCTGGAGTCCGGCCCGAGTGTTGGTGTGGTACGGACCGACATTCAGGAAGGGCAGCTCATTGATACTCACAAGCTGGGCATCGTCCCCGAACACCACCATGGCAAGATAATCTTTGGGAAAGCGCGTCATGATTAGCTCCGAAAGCGCAAGCGCAACCTGTTTCGCTGGAGTGATTCTATCCTCGCCGTATAGAATCATGCTATGACTGATATCGAGCATGAGGATTGTGGCGCAGGTGGTCTGGTGCTCGCTCTCGTAGACTTCGAGGTCTTCTTCCTTCAGAGTGAAATCGTCAATCCCGCCGCGACGGAAAGCGTTTGAAAGAGTGGAGGTCAGATCGATATTGGTGGGCTGGTCGCCAAACGTAAACTTTTTTGTGTCACTAAGCCGGTCAACGCCGCTGCCCGTGTAAGGAGTTTCGTGTGAGCCCGTCGGAGCTTTCTTGAGTGATGTGAATATCTCGCGCAACGCATCCTGGCGTATACGTTGGACGCCTTTGGTGGTGAGAACAATGTTGTTGTCCAGGTCTTCTATAATCCCGGCTTCACGTAACTTGTCGATGAGGTCATCCATCGTCATGTTCTCATCGAACAGTCCGTATTCCTCCGCAAGTTGCTTCAACCACTCCAGCGCTTCCTGCACGTCGCCGCTCGTCTGCACCACGAGGTAGCTGAACAGCGACATCATTTGCTGCAGGCGCTGCTCATCAGTCGAGGATTCCGGGGTCCATTTGGAATATAAAAAACGCATGCGATAATTGACGATTGGTTGATTGAATCATTGCAGATTGAGTGTAAACAAAATCGCCAATCACTCAATCGTCAATGAGCACATCTAGTAAACTATTCGCCCAGAGCTGAGTACTTGAATAGCCTGAACCGGTAGCGCTGCTGGTCACGAATGTTTTTTGCTACAACTGCGTGGAGGTTCTCATCCCAGGTCGTATACTGATCGATAAATTTATCAGCGATGGCTTTATCCCCTTCGTACTGAATTGCCAACACCTTCTTCAACATCTTTTTCACCACGTCATGATACTTATCAAAGTGAATACGGAGCGTCTTGCTTGAAGGATCAAACGTGAGCAGGCCATTCTCCAGAAAGAAATTCCACTGCATCAATTGCATGGTATTGTAGGGCTGATCACGACGCGGCTTGTTGTTCTGTAGCACGCGCAAGATGCCGCTGGCGTAAACGCTTCGGAGTCGGGCCCCGGTATAGTATCCCTGTTTGCCAAGCGTTTTTGCCACAAACAGGGAGACCAGATCTGCCTTTAACTCCTCCAACACACTTGCGTTATCCTGCAACGCCTCATCGAGATCGCGATTATCACTTGTACGATCCACGCCGAGATAATGGCCCACCTCGTGCCAGAGTGTGCGATAGAAGTTTCCGTCGGGCGTCAAGTCTGCCGCTTGTTCCGGTCCTGCAGCCGCCGCCAGTGCTCCTGATGTTGTCTGGTAAATGTCCGGGTCCTGCATGATATTCGCACGAAGCAGGATTGTCCGTCCGTACCGACGGGTCAGGTAACTCTCGTTGGGGAGAATGGTAGCTGTGTTGCCACCCCGTGCCTGTCCGAAATCCGCAATCACGTCATAGACACCAACGGGGATGTCTTCACGAACTCTTTTCTGTTGCGTGTAAGGGAGGGAGTCTTCCAGCGTCTGGAGTCCCTTCAATGCCGATTGCAATGCCGTGGTTTCTTTTTGCCGTTTGGCGAGAATGCTGAGTGCGAAAAACGTTTTTACTCCCAATAACTCGTCGTCATACGTCTCGTAGGATCCGATCTGCGCGTTCAGGTTCTTAAACCGTCCGGTGACCCAGGCCGCATCTCCGGATTCATAATCGTTCGACAACAAGTCGCGGGCACGGTTGCGGAGATATCGTGCAAATTCTTCGTCATCCTTCTCGACTGCATCAGCGGCCTCGTTCAACAGAGCGAA
>CAZIHJ010000231.1:0-2286 GCA_964538485.1 uncultured Chitinophagales bacterium
CGAATGATGCGACTCGGTCTTCGTTTGGAATACTAAGAACTCTAGTCGGATTGCACCATTAGTCAAGTCAATCATGTAGGAGAGTCGAGATTATGAAAAGCAATAGAGATTTCTCATATGGAGCATTCATTCTCGTCACCATTGCACTTGCAATGGTGACGTTGGGTGCGTCCAATGGGTCAAAGAACAATTCGCTGCAGAGATCCTTCGTCTCCGGCGACTTTGTCAAGTTTGACGTCAATAACATCTCCACGTTTTTCAGGAACAACGGTTCTTTTAATCGTGACCCTGGAACTGGCAATGCCGGATTTGAATGGCCCAAGGGCACTAGTAATACCGCAAACTATGCCTCCGGACTTTGGGTCGGCGGCAAGGTTGCAGGAGAAGCCCGAGTTGCCATTGCCGAGTATGCATACGAATTCGGTGCAGGACCGATTGAGCCCGGGGTTGATCCTGAAGATGCGCGGTGGCGCGTTTATCAAATTCGCAGAAATGATAATGCTTCCAACAGTGAAGACTATGCAAACTGGCCGATCGCAGACGGTGCCCCTTCTGAAGGAGGATTGCCGAAACTCATCGGTGATATGACCATTTTCGCAGTCTTCAATGACAATGACCCGACGCTGCATACCAACATGAATACGCTGCCGCTGGGTATTGAAGTCAGAATGACGGCGTTTGCTTTCGACAGAGCAGATGCCTTGGGCAACAACATCTTTGTGAAGTGGGTGCTTATTAATAAGGGTGGTAACAACATCGATTCGACATACATCACCGTCTGGACCGACGTGGATCTCGGTGACTCGGGCGATGACTATGATGGTTGCGATACGACCCTCGGTCTGGGGTACACCTATAACTCCGATCCTGACGATGGTGTGTACGGCACTCGCGTTCCTGCAACAGGATTTGACTTCCTTCAAGGGCCGCTGGTTCCGGGTGCGCCGGAAGATACAGCGCGTTTTCCTGATGGGCGAACATTCCCCGGGAAGAAACTCTTGAAGATGACCTCGTTTATCAAGTACAACAACGATGCAACGGACCTCGGCAATCCCGCCACCGGTCAGGAAGTCTTCAATTACATGAAGGGTACTACCCGTTCAGGTGTTGCCATTCTTGATAACAACAACAATCCCACAACTTTCATGTTTGCGGGAGATCCTGTTGCCGGTACCGGATGGATCGAAACTGGCGCCGGCGGAGACCGTCGTTTCATGATGAGCGCGGGTCCATTCACGATGGCTCCCGGAGACACCCAGGAGATTGTGGCTGCAAACCTTATTGCGGCCGGTGCGGACTATCTCAGCAGCGTCACAGCATTGAAGAATGCAGATGCTCTTGTACAAACCGCATACGATCTCGATTTCAAACTCGCGGCCCCGCCCGAAGCCCCCATTGTTACTTCAACTGGTGCCGATCAATCGGTTATCCTCTCATGGGGTGAGGGAGATGCTGCTGCAGGAAAAGCGATTGAAATCGAAGCGACTTCCACCCTTGATCCGTTAGCGCAAGCCGGCGGTGCGTTGGATTTTACATATGACTTCCAGGGGTACGTGGTGTATCAGGTTGCCAATGCATCAGGCGATAATCCACGTGTAGTTGCCACATATGATGTTGTCGATAATGTTCTTGTCGTGTATGACGATGTGTTTGACCCTGAAGTTGGCTATCAAGTCAACCGTCCGGTAAAATTTGGTAACAACACCGGCGTCAACCGAAAGATTAGAATCACTAACGACGCTTATAGTGGCGCCCGCCTCGTTAACGCAAAGGACTACTACTATAAAGTCACTTCGTACACTTACAATGCTGAAAGCGTTCCCAAGACTCTTGAGAGCTCAAGCGAAGTCATTACCGTTCGTCCTTCAAAGAGCCCGGGGATGAATTTCGCGTCGGCGTTCGGCGATACCATACCGTCAGTGGTACACAATGGACCCAGTGACGGTCTGGCACAGGCATTTGTCATTGATCCTGGCAAGATCACCGGTCACACATACAGAGTGACATTTGATACGCTTGCTGGCGCGAACGTGTGGCATGTCGATGATGTCACAACAGGTGAGCGCAAGATCTCCAACCAGGTGAACCAGGAGGGAGGCGAAGCGTATCCTTCTGTGGATGGTATGCTCATCAAGGTGTTCGGTGCGCTGGATGGCGTTAAGGACTTCTTTGAGGTCGCCAATGCAGCTGGTCCTCATCCTCCGACCACCGGGACATTCCTGTTTAACGGTAGTGAGTTCCCGTCAACAGTGTGTCCGGACCTGGCCCCCCCATGTGATCGTCCTA
>CAZIHJ010000232.1:0-2152 GCA_964538485.1 uncultured Chitinophagales bacterium
GATCGCGTTCGAGCAGGTCGGCAACACGCAGGAGGATACGTGAGCGTTCTTCCACCGAGCTCTTCGACCACGATGGGAAGGCACGCTTTGCGCCATCAACCGCGGTGCCCACATCGCTCTCATCGGAGTCCGGTACAAGGGAATAGACACTCCCCGTTGCCGGCTCGTTGTTATCAAAATACTTGCCGGAGATCGGGGGACAGAGGTTCCCGTTGATGTAGTTGGAGATTTTTTCCACAGGAGATAATTCTACTTAGAGGAATGGAAAACGAAGTGGATCCTTTTACGAATCTTTCTCGCCTTGTTTCTCAGAGCTCATCGTTATCGTTGAGAATAATAAAACCCGAGGTTCTTCTTCACCCCTTCCGGCAACTGCGGCAAACGCGAACGCGGGATCAGGAACGTTGACAGGTTGAACAGGTCGGTGAAGATCTTATACTTGTCCACGGTCGCCTTGAGATAATTGTAGCCGGTGGATCCGCCTGTTCCAATCTTGTTACCGATCATGCGATGCGCCATCAATGCGTGGCGGTAGCGCCATGTTGTCCATTGTTCATCCATATCCATCAACACCGTCAGCAAGCGGAACGGAATATGAAGGATCGGCTCGTCGCGATACAGAGCAATCAGAAGCGCTGCCTTGGTGGCCTTGTGTGAAAGTCGTCGCTTCCCGTGCTCAACCAAATCGCGGTGCTTCGATTCATCGATCAACGCGGCAAAGTTTTCTTCGTTCGCCTTCACCTCATTCAATTGCTGCTGCTTCTCTTCTTCTGAAGAAATAGCATTGCCCAGAATTGCGCCCCTATCACCTGCAAGCATCTCCTTGACGGCAGAACCATAGTGGGTCCAAAAACTGAACCCCTCGAATTCAAGAAACGGTGTTCGTTCCAGCCACCGCTCCACCAACGTGAAGAGTGATGGACCCTGCTCGGATGCTCTGATAATCTCCTGATGTGTCTCGGAGAGGTGTGCATAATAGACCGCCTTGTTATACAGGAGTCGTTGATCAGGAGCCATACCAAGTTTGTTCTCAATCAATCTGAATTGGTAGCTTTGAAACCCGGAAGCCGGATAGAGCACATCACGGAATTCCAGAAAGTCCAACGCCGTCATCGTTTCCAATACGCGTATCTGCTCAATCAACAATTTCTGAATTTCTGTCACCCGACTGAGTCTCAATACCGCCGTTCCGATCTTCCTGTCATCGACATATTCATTGTTGAAGATGCTATTCACCGAATCAAGCTCATGGAGGACCTGCTTAAACCAGAGTTCATACACCTGGTGCACAATAATGAAGAGATGCTCATCGTGGGCAGGAGCGCCATGCTCGACACTTTTCATTGACTGGCTGGAGAGAAGTTTCTCGAGTCCAAGGTAGTCGGCGTAATAGAGCGGGTCTAAATTTTTGGGCATCGATTGTCGATTATGAAGGTAGATGATGGAATGCAGATTGCTCGCAACTAAATAAGCAAAACAGGCCGAGAAATCAAGCATCACTGGAGATGAGGGGGCGTTGCCTTTCCCACCAGAAGGCCATTGAAAGGAAAAAGGGCGTCGCGCTGTTATGCGCGGCGCCCCTGGGGGAGACCTTTACTTTAGAAGAATCAGCTTGCGGTGAGCCGAGAAATCAGCGGCTTGGAGACGATAGAAATACAGACCCGAGGATAAGTCGTGTGCATCGAGCTCCGTTTCATGGAGCCCTGCATCCATCACCTGATTAACGAGTGTGCGGACTGGTTGGCCAAGGACATCGTGAAGAACCAGAGTCACTTTGGCGGCGCGCGGAAGGGCAAACTGAATCCGTGTGGTCGGATTGAACGGATTGGGGTAATTCTGCATGAGTGCAAATTGCTCCGGCACAATCGCATTAGGGAGCGGATCGGTCCCGGACTCAGAGCCTGCATTCATATTTGCTTCGGAGTTGATGCTGAATCCAACCCCGGCCCACTTTTCATTGCCACTCCAACCCATGTTCACCAACGAGGCTGCACCAGGCCTTGTGCTGGCGGCCCCCTTCTTCCCGGAGTTATGTATCTCCTTATTCCAGAGCGCGACCTGTCCTGCTGCCGGATTGATGCTTGAACGCAACGATGCCACAACGTCCATAACACGATCACCCTCGGCACTGGCAACCATGAGACTTGGCGAC
>CAZIHJ010000233.1:0-2050 GCA_964538485.1 uncultured Chitinophagales bacterium
ACGTCGATAGCCGGTAAATCGGACATTATTGAGTTGTAGCTCACGTGCTTCAAGTTCCAATTCCGTACGAAGCTCCCCATCGCCGACAATCAAAAAAGTTGCACCCGGTATTCCCCCGGCGGCTTGAAGAAGATACGTGACTCCCTTCTGCTCCGTCAATCGCCCGAAGAACCCGATGACAATTTCCGAGTCTTTGAGTTCAAGTGAACGCCCCAGGCCGGAATTCACGAGTGAACGCATTCTTGTTTCGTCCACACCATTGTAGACGACGAGGCTTTTCCTTATCGGAAAGAAGGGGATGTTTGCACGGCTGAAACTTCTGACTGCTTCAGATACGGCGATAACTTTGTGTGCACACCGGCAATAGAGACCGTAGCGCAAGCGCTCATGCCAATTGAACCAGTGGTACACGTTATGGATAGTCTCGACGCGTTTTGTTCCGGCCACCAAACCGACAATCAACCCATACCAGCAGGCATGATTATGAATAATGTCCGGGTTTTTCCGCTTGACGAAACTGAGCAGGGAAAAAAATCTCGCAAGCCTTCTCTTTGCAGATATCTGTATGATCTCCACGTTTTCAATTGACCCGATTTCATCGGCCACTGTCCCACCATCAAAGTAAGCGACGGTCACAGCAAAACGTGACTTATCCAGCAGCCTGCAGAAAGTGAGTATCACTTCTTCGACACCACCCTTGTCCAGATGTGAGGTTACAATCAGGATCTTACAGGGGAGCGGAGTCATCAGGTGGAATGTTTCTTACACACTGCGAGCATTGTATATGGCTCCAAACCAGGGACCGATGATTCGATTCGCGATCGTTCATCAGACAGAGCGGTTGCCGTCGCGGTGGAGTCTCGCGATGGCGCGATTGCCTTCCGGGCATTTCTCTTAAGCGATAAGAGCGGCTCGATGAGCTTTGAACGTGTGGGATGATGTTGAATCTGGTAGTAACGTATTTCAAGCCAGTTGTATCTGATGATATTTTTTGCTCCGGGCGTGATGTATTCCTGCCCGCCCCAGAATTCCGGCTCGCCAAAAGTGGAGCGAAGTAATTGGAGAAACTCGTCAGGAAAGAACTCCACTGTATGGTTGGGGTTCCAGGGTTTCTGTTTCCCGAGGGAGTGAAAACGCTTATTGGGGGTTGAGATCACGAGCAATCCACCCGGGGCGAGAACACGATGAAGCTCACGAAGGAACAGGCCTCGATCCGAGGTATGTTCAATTGTCTCGAAACTCACAACAACATCAAACCGATCGTTGTGATATGGCAGGACCCCGGGTTCAATGACGGAGTATTGAGTATTAGAGTTGCCATATCTCTCTCGCGCCTGACGTATGGCATCCTCTGCAACATCGACACCGACAACTTCTGCGGCCTTTCCGGTCGTTGCGAGTAAATGAGCGCCATAGCCGATGCCGGTTGCAATATCAAGAACACGCTTCCCGGCAGTGTGACGTCCGGCGTAACGATATCTCTCAAGGTGAATTGCTTCAATCACGTCGCTGCCGCTGACCTGTGACAGACGTCCATCAATTGCGGTACCGGTATGTTGTGTCTCAGACATCACGAAGCCATCTTTCGTGCAACGAGCATGTAGTTCACGGTATCCTTCGTGTTGGTATTTAGTGAATCCAAGACCGAGAAGAGAATGTTCACACCAACGACAGTTACCGCATGAATGATCTTTGATAACAGAGGGATGGAGAATTTACTTCCAAAGGTATTATGGTTCAAGATCGTTTGACCAATGAGCCGCCACGCACCTCCAGCAGGATCAATGCGAAGAGGTTCCATCTGATGTTTCGTAAGAAGGTGTTTCAGTCCGTATACTGTGTAACGATAGTAGTCATGCGGCTCTTCATGGAGCATGTACGCGCCGGGGCAAGTGAGTATCAGATGGCCACCCGGTTTGAGAATACGCTGAACTTCCATCAGGTATTGTTCCGGGTCAGGAACATGTTCAAGAACCTGTGTCGACAGGACTGTGTCAACCGATGAGTCTTGATGCGGAAGTCTCGATCCTCTTTCCAGAACAATGTCAAC
>CAZIHJ010000234.1:0-1945 GCA_964538485.1 uncultured Chitinophagales bacterium
TTGTTCATAAGCAGAACAGGTTAGGGGTTTGAGGTTAGAGATTTGTTTTGATTCAGTTGACCGATCGTCTCATGCTCAGATTCCGGTTCTTCAGGTCACTTGCACATCAGCGATGTTCAACGCGTCATCCAGCGCCTTAATGCCAAGATCGATCTCTGCTTCGGTGACAATCAGCGGCGGTGCAATCACGAAATGACTCACCCACGCCTGGATAAAGACACCGTTCTTCATCATCTCGGCTGCGACTTTATCAACGATGAGTGGCGTTCCGCTGATCTTGTCTTTATATGAGTTGAAGGGCTGCTTCGTCTTCTGATCCTTCACCAATTCCACTGCCCAGAATAGTCCGAGTCCGCGCACATTGCCGATCGAAGCATGGCGCGACTTGAGTTCGTGGAGTTTCTTCTCCACATACGGTGCGAGATTTGCAGAACGTTCGACGAGGTTCATGCGCTTCATTTCATTGATTGCTGCAATGGCTGGCGCGAGCGTTATCGGGTGAGCTTCGTAGGTATGGCCATGGGAGAAATAATGGTCGTCGAAATAGTCAGCAATCTTCTTGTTCGTCGCACAAAGGCCCAACGGTACGTATGCCGTCGTAATTCCCTTGGCCGTGGTGAGGATATCGGG
Organism: uncultured Chitinophagales bacterium; assembly: GCA_964538485.1. Taxonomy (GTDB): domain Bacteria; phylum Bacteroidota; class Ignavibacteria; order UBA10030; family UBA6906; genus JBJXHC01. The sequence continues at coordinate 631 of CAZIHJ010000234.1, forward strand.
CTTCACGTCCCAGTGGTCCATCGCAAACCATTTGCCGGTGCGTCCCCAGCCGCTCATGACCTCGTCGGCAATTAGCAAAACGTTGTGCTTGTCGCAGATCTGGCGGAGTCGGGGCATGTATTCCTTCGGTGGAATCAGCACGCCGTTTGTCCCAACCACCGGCTCGACAATGATAGCAGCGACATCGCTTTCGTTCTCAATCATATGCTCAATGTAGTTGACACATGCGTTGCCACATGTGTCCGGGCTCTGATGTCCGAGCGGACAGCGATAGCAATCCGCCTCAGGGGCGAAGATCACCCCCTGTACTTTGCCTGCCGGTTCCATAGCCCACCGGCGCGGATCGCCGGTGGCCGCAATTGATCCCATCGTCGAGCCATGGTAAGACCGGTACCGCGCAATGATCTTCGTCTTGCCGGTGTACATGCGTGCAATTTTGAATGCCGCCTCGTTGGCCTCGGTCCCGGATGTTGTATAAAAGAATTTCTCCAGTCCTTTCGGCAATACATCCAGCAGGAGTGTGCTGAGTTCCGCACGAACGTCCGTTGCATAGCCGGGACCTATGAAAGCGAGTTTTTTTGCCTGGTCTTCAATCGACTTGATGACCGCGGGATTCTTATGGCCGAGATTTACGCACATCAGTTGGGAGGAAAAATCGAGGTAGCGTTTGCCGTTTCCATCGACAAAATAACAGCCTTCTGCGTCGGTAACGTGCATGGGTTTCCAGCCCTTCTGGAAACGCCATGTGCCGTAGGTGTACCGCGCAGTTATGTCGGTGATTTCCTGGGACGTCATTGCCATGAGATAATCCTATGCGATTCTGGATTCGGGTGAAAGGACGGGGCGAAGGAGGCTCAGAGTGCTTTCACTGAACCAGCGGCGTGTATGACTCCGGCCTTCGGTCACGGAAGAACTGCCACACTTCCCGCACTTCCTTTATCATATCAAGATCAAGGTCGGCGATGACAAGTTCAGACTTGTCCCTGCTTGCTTGAGCGATAATCTTGCCGCGCGGGTTGCAGAAGTAACTCTTGCCGTAGAACTGTCCGATATTCCAGGGTGGCTCCGTCCCGACGCGGTTGATTGCCCCCACGAAATAGCCATTCGCAACGGCATGTGCGGGCTGTTCCAATTCCCACAAATACTCAGAGAGTCCTGCAACTGTTGCGGACGGGTTGAAGACAATCTCGGCTCCATTCAGACCGAGAACGCGGGCGCCTTCGGGGAAGTGACGGTCATAGCAAATGTACACACCAATTGTCGCGTAGCGCGTCTTGAATACGGGGTAGCCGAGGTTTCCCGGCTTGAAATAAAA
>CAZIHJ010000235.1:0-1756 GCA_964538485.1 uncultured Chitinophagales bacterium
CATTCCCGAATGGATTGGTTACCCGGCACCGGAATGTCGCGCCGCTATCTCCCTGAACAGTGGCCGGAGTTGTGTAGGACGCTGATGTCGCTCCTGCAATACTCACACCATTCTTCTGCCATTGATAGATAAGCGGGGCTGTTCCCGTTGCCACAACGGCAAATGTCGCGGTTGATCCCAACAGGACTGTCTGGTTTGCAGGGTGCTGCAGGATGGTTGGAGCTGCGAGATTCGTAGGATCTTCCGGAGCAATCGGAGAGGCGGTGTTAAAGAAATAGTCAATTGAGGCGAGGAACTGGGGGTTGGTCCCGGTGTTGCCGCCGTAGAACCCGACACTGGAAACCGCGAACTGGTGATTGAACGTTGCTACGGTCACCCAGGTGATTCCATCAAATGAACGGCGCATGAGCCAGGTATTTCCCACGCGCTTAACACGCATGTAGAGCGGGGCGGTACCATTGCCGCCAAGCGCCGCATTGAGATGCGTGGTTGGAACATTATTCACAAGAGCCGCTGCAAACATCCTCGTTTCAATTCCATCGGAATTGAACTCGAACCTGAGATAGTGATTGTCACTCTCCTGTACAAAGAGACCTTGTAACTGGTAGCGCTGGGTCATTCCTGCTTCGAACTTGGCTTCGATTTCAAAGTCGGTGTTGTTTGCAGGTTGCATAATTCTCGGGGCCCTGTTGCCCGCCGTCCAGGGTTCATGATTTACTCCTCCCGGAACGGAAATATTCACCCACGCGTTTGTTGTATTCGTTCCTGTAAGTGAGAACGATGCATCACCCACGGGGTTCACAAAACTCCAGAGGCCTTGATTAAGCTGTGGTGCTCTGAAATCATCAGACTGAATGGATGACGGAACCGGGACAGTCAAAGGCACGACCGTTACGTCACCAAACAGTGCATCAACGTGATGAGCCATGAGCACGAGACTTCCGTTCAGCGGATCAGACACGTTTCCCTGGCCGGTAAGATCCCAGTCGACAGGCTCAGGCGCTCCTTCTTCCCACACTTTCATCTTGTACATGCTTCCCTGTCCCGAAACACTCTCAACACGCGCTTTGAAAATGTACCTCATGTTCATCAAAAGCCGCCTGCCCGTACTGTCCCGATCAAGCACGGTCAAGTTGTTTCCCAGTATCCTATACGATTCGCCAACAGGTCGCCATTCATACCATGCAAGGGCTCCGAGGGGCAGGTACCCGGTCTTTGGTTGCCAGCCTGCGACACTCGAAGGCAAATCACTGTGGCCGGGCCAGCGCAGCATAAAGCCGATGCCACAGCCGTTGCTCGGCGGAGCAAATCCTGATGAATCGATTGAGAGAATCTTTACGGGCACGGTCACTTCATAGTCGGTCCAAGATTCCTCACCAATTGAAATCATTCGATCATATCCGGCTTCCGTAGGCCGCAATGCACCAGACTCGATTGCCCACCGGCCGTCAAGTATCTGGGCCTCCTCTTGAATGGAGGTTGCGGTAGACCACTGAGTGGTGTAGGGTAAGGGCCATTCGGTGCCGCCGAGATATGAAACGCTGACGGTTTCCCGGATCGATATCCTGAGAAGATCACTTGCCGTTATGATGATCTGGTTTTGTCCAGCGTTGAGCCCTTTGTACGGAATATCAATATTGAAGTCGCCGCCTCTCTCAAGTCTGCGCGTATCCGGGCCAATGGAAAGAGGGGTGGAGGCACCGCCGTTGAGAGTGTACGTCAGGGAGATGGGTCCGCTGAAGCCGCCAACATTCCC
>CAZIHJ010000236.1:0-1631 GCA_964538485.1 uncultured Chitinophagales bacterium
TTGGACAGCCATTGATGAAGAAGTTTCAGGTCGTTGGAATTTATGACTCCAACAATAAGGATTATGACGCGCACTATGCATTTATTTCACTGGATGTTGCCCGCGAACTGTTTCAGTATCGCAATTCAGTCAGCGGAGTAGAGATGCGCCTTGTGGACATTGCTGACGCCGAGTCATTCAAATCGACGTTAAGCGATCGCCTACGGGATCAATTTGTGGTGTCAACCTGGTACAACCTGCATGAAGACTTGTATTCCGTAATGCAGATTGAGCGTTGGGCGGCGTATATTATTCTCTGTTTGATTGTTGGCGTTGCAACCTTTAATGTTCTCGGTTCATTAACCATGGGTGTGATAGAAAAAAGACGGGATATTGGAATTCTTAAAGCTCTCGGGGCTACCAACGGAAGCATTGCCCGTCTCTTTATGTTTGAAGGTGTGCTGGTCGGTACTCTCGGTACGTTTCTTGGGATCATCATCGGCCTCGGAGTCTGCGTGTTGCAAATCAACTATCACCTGTTTCCACTCGATCCAACGGTGTATATCATCCCTGCGATACCGGTGGAAATCCGTTGGACGGATTTCGTTGCTGTGTCAGGTGCCTCAATGTTCCTAAGTTCTTGCGCATCGCTCTACCCAGCGTTGCGTGCGGCCAAAATGTCTCCTGTGAGTTCCTTGAGGTTTGAATAATGGCAAAGAAAAAACCCGAAGAGACCCTCATCACTATTGATGCGGTTACGCGTGTGTTTCCAACGGGCGATGGGAAGAACGGCAAGCTCTACGTTTTGCGGGGGGTGTCAATGACTGTGGCGCGCGGACAGATCGTCGCAATTGTTGGTGCTTCTGGTGCAGGAAAGAGTACACTTCTCCATATCATGGGAACACTCGATAGGCCGACCTCGGGTCGCGTCGTGTACAACGAAACGGAGGTGTTCACACTGTCAGACGAGGAGATCGCCCGGTTTCGCAACAAGTGGATCGGATTTGTCTTTCAGTTTCACCATTTATTACCGGAATTCACCGCACTTGAGAATGTTGCCATGCCTTCTCTGATAGGTGGAACCAGTTTTGCAGAAGCGCGTGAGAGGGCAGCCACTCTCCTCGAGCAGGTTGGATTGAGAGAAAAGATGGACGTCAGGCCGACCAGACTTTCGGGGGGTGAGCAGCAACGCATAGCCATTGCACGGGCGCTGATGAATTCCCCGCAAGTCATTCTTGCCGATGAACCGTCCGGCAATCTTGACACGACGAATGCCCAATCGCTGCACGAGCTTATCAGGGATTTGAGCAAAGACCATGGACAAACATTCGTGATCGTGACACACAACGAGGTACTGGCCAAGCAGGCAGACAAGGTGATAAAGATCGTCGACGGGGTCGTAAAGTCCTGAACTTACGGTTACGGCGGACTCTTCTCGTGAATCTATAGAGGATTTCCATAATTTTGTGCTTGACAATCACAGTGATTTGTGTAAATTTACCCCTGACCTTTACAACAGTTTCTCCCCTGACTGTTGTATTAACATGGTCAAGCCCGGCGTTCCCCCCAACGCTGGGCTTTTTCTTGAACCAGTTCAACGTATGAATTCACATCGGTAACGGAGGCAAGCAATGAGTAAAGTAATTAAGAAA
>CAZIHJ010000237.1:0-1572 GCA_964538485.1 uncultured Chitinophagales bacterium
TCAAGCCGCTTGTCGGCGATGATCTTAAACCCTTTGAGTCCAACAGGACCAATCGAGCCGCCATCGGCACCTGTAAGCGCAAGAAGCTTTTCCGCTTCTATCGGTCGAACATCCACCCCAAGAACTGAGCCGAGCTTTGATTCATTCAGTTCGTCGTTTCCCATCATCAACACAAGCACCGGCTTGTCGTCCGCCCAGTACACCACCGACTTTGCAAGCAGGCTATGATCCACCTTCAGAAACTCCGCAAGCTGATCGATAGTCTTGATGTTTGGCGTATGGACTTCCGCTACAGGATTGTTATCGGGAGACCGTTGTGCCTTTGATACAAGCGACGTTGCAACCTCGATGTTGGCTGCATAAGAGCCATCTTCGGCAAGTGCAATCATATCCTCGCCGGATTCCGATTCCATCATGAATTCCTGGGAGCCGGTCCCTCCCATCGCACCGCTTGATGCGCCGACAACAAAGAACTTCAAACCGCAGCGTGTGAAGATCTTCCTGTAGGCCTGGTCGTGCAGGTCATAACTCTTATCCAGTGCCTCCCACGTCGTATCCAAGCTGTAACTATCCTTCATCAAGAACTGGCGGCCACGCAACACACCGGAGCGAGGCCGGGGTTCATTCCTGAACTTGGTTTGGATCTGATACCATATCTGCGGCAAGTCCTTGTAGGACTCAATGTGGTTCTTTGCAAGCCAGCAAATAATCTCTTCATGAGTCGGGGCCAGAACAAGCGGACGGTTTTTGAGATGGAACAGGGTATCGCCAAATGCCTTGACACGCCCCGTCTGTTCCCAGAGTTCTATTGGGCTGAGGGCTGGGAGATGGAATTCCTGTCCACCGATGGCGTTCATTTCCTCACGGACTATTTGAGATGCCTTTTGCATCACCTTGTATCCGAGAGGCAGAAACGTGTAGACACCAGCCGCCAGGGCACGCACCATGCCGGCGCGTATCATCAGTTGGTGGCTCGGGATAACGGCATCCGATGGGATTTCTTTTACAGTGGGGATAAAACCCTTGCTTAAACGCATTGGCTGATCTGTCTAAAGGTTGTCAAAAAAGTGGATCGTATGGAATGCCCAGCGAGAGGAGCTGTAAGCAGACGAATTGTCAATAATATACCCGCATTGGAGAATCAAGTCAAGCATTGTGCTCTGGTTTGAAGCCAGCACATTGAAGAGCGATCCGTGAAAGGATGCATTTCGACTTCCTCAGCGCGTGGGGTGTTCCCCGCCTGACCGAATTGGCGGGCAGGAATTGAACGCCCCCAACAGGAACCATGACTCCCAGTTGATTCTCTGGCAGGACAAACCGATATTGAGACAGAAGATAGTGCTACTCATGACCCGATATCCCGACTGATCCAGCCCTTTACTCTACGTTCGATGATCTTCAACATGCCTAGCTCGAATACGTCAGTTCTGAACAAACGATTTACAATGTCACTGATTGGCATTCTCATCTCATGCTCTTCGGTGCATTCGCAATCCGCATGGCAACACATGGGACCCAACGACGGACTCGCTCAGGGTTATGTTGGGGCAATGCTGCAGGACAGCCGCGGGT
>CAZIHJ010000238.1:0-1571 GCA_964538485.1 uncultured Chitinophagales bacterium
GGGAGTAATTGTACCATAGCCGCCCGATGAAGCGTTGATGGAGTGGATAGTACTCCCGAATGATACACTATCGTCTGAAACGGAGAAATGATAATTCAATGAACTTGTAAGGGTGTCAACGCGAACCGGAATGACGACGAAACTATCCGCAGCGCTCCATGGAATACTGATCCAGCCCGAATCACTCTCATCCAACGGAAGTGTGTACACCTGGGACTGGGACGGCGAGTTGATGCCAAGAACAACCACCGACCACGTCCCGGCCGAATCGCCCCGGAACGTTACAAGCGCATTGTGTTTCCCGTTGCTAATGGATGTGATTGAGCATCCTCCAGGCCCGATGGCAACGCTGTCGAAGGAGAACGGGTATGTCGAGACCGATTGGGTTGCAAGATAGCCGAGACGGGTTGCATCACCGAAATGATAATTGTCTTTTCTGCTTCCCGTGCATCCGGAAGTCGTTGAGTCGGGACAACTGCCGGTGAAGTTTCGCCAGATTGCATAGTGCTCAAGAGATGAGGCGAGAGTTTTTTGATATTGCGATGTGAGCACATATTCCATGTCTGAGAAGGTTGCGCGAACTGGTGTTTCCCGGAAGCGATTGTAGATTTGCCGAATCACTCCGGAATCATTCAACCACTCTCCAAGAAACGTGGGCCACAGCGCCCCTCCGTAGGCATAATTGACAAAGTCGCCGGTGTTATTCGTTGTGATGCTCCACCACGGATTTCTCAACGGGCCGGGGCCGGAGTTGATCCGGTTGAGAACTTTTTGATTAGCCGATGGAAATACAAATGGCACGATCCATTCAGCGGTATTTTCCGAAAACCAAGCCGACGAGCCGAGGAAATCGTTCTTCGAGTATCCAAACTGAATCATGTGGTGGAACTCGTGCGCAATAACCTCACGGCGAGATTGTTCATCCGAAAGATTTGCACGCACAACCATGTGGCTCACCCATCGGTTTTCGCCCGGAATGGAATCGTCGCGCACGGTGAAGCCGGCGGGAGAAATGCCTTTCAGATAAATATCCCAACGCGGGTCGCCACCGCAAATACTATCGGGCGGGGGCGGCAGAAAACCCATTTGCATGCACTGGACAACGTAGCTGCTTTCGGCATGAAGCGCGATTTCAGCCGCGTACGTGTGAGTCGCCGCATCAATCCCGGAAAGCGTGTAATGAATCTTGAAGTGAGCCGTTGCAAGGGATTCTTCAGAAGCGGAATAAGACGGTCTGCTGCACTCGGCAAGGGAACGCTCAGAAATGTCCGGCGTCCCGCATATAGCATCGGCTTCCAATGATTGGCTGAAAGCGACGTTGCTTAAGGACAGGAACAAGGCAAATATTCGAGCAGGATTCCTCACCAACATCTTCCCCTTATACAAACGATCCTGCAACACAGTGGCGCTACGTTGACAAAGAGTTCTTACTTAATTAAACAGGCGGGAGATGAAAAACAAGTTGCAAACTCGACAGTGTCTCACTTTTAACTTCGCCCGATGGAGACGTCACCCTGAGCGGAGTCGAAGGGTGAAACCTGTACGCACCATGAAGCTCTACGAAGATCCGA
>CAZIHJ010000239.1:0-1543 GCA_964538485.1 uncultured Chitinophagales bacterium
TTGATTATCAATGATATGAAAAGCCAGATGCTGCGCGTCGGATGAAAACCTTGGTGAGGCCGGATTGATGTCAGGAAGCAGGCTTGTGCGGTTTCCGGATCGGTCGAATATTGCAGCCCGCTGCACCTGGTTTTCCCCGCTTTGGAGAATGAGTACGCCGTCCAACGATACTGAAAACATACCACGGCTATAGGGTGTACTGTAGATAATTTGCTCGGCTATTGGCACAGCATCTCCGGTAACTTCAAGCTTGCCAGCATCAAACGCTTAGGCCATCAATGTCCCTTGTCGGACGAACAGAACATGTCCTGCGGCATAACTTGTGTTGGAATTACCAAGAAACAGCACCTTGTTCACTGAGGAATCCAGGGACGAGATTTTTATGGCGTCATTTTCGCTTGCCGTCCCGGTAAGCGATTGAGTCGCATAGAGAAAATGATTCCCATCCGGAAGAAACACAGGCCACCGGTGACTAGTTTCATGCTTGACGGTATCCAGTTTAGTGATTTCTGACGATACACCACCGGCCGCGGAGACCTTGGAAAGTGGTCCATTCGGATTTGACGCGAAAACAATGATGCCATTCTGATTCCACGTGCCACCACGGCCATCGGTCGCATCGCAGATGGTAAGCACTGGTCCGCCAACGGCTTCCACGTTTTTCATCTTCCCTTTTGCAAAGAATCCAATCTTTCGACTGTCGTACGACCAGAAGGGATAGATGGCCCCCTCAGTTCCCGGAAGCGAGATTGCAGTCAACGAGTTGATCCGCCGAACCCACACACGATCAGAGCCGGCGGAATCGGTTGCGACGAACGCGATGCTGTTACCGTCGGGGGATATGGCAATGTGCCCGCCAATTTGCATGTTGAAATTTGTTTTCGCAGGTGGAAGAATAAACGAGCGCACGACGCGTTTTTCAATCGGTGCAGGAGGAGTCAGGAAATGAAAAGCGATCGTTCCCGCAGCAATAAAGAACAGAAGCCCGCTTAAGATCCACGGAAGTCGTGAAGAGGTGGGCTGCGGAGATTGGCCTTCAGTGACAAGCGTTTGGTTTGCGGAACTACTCTGTATCGAGCTCGGTCGGAATTGAACTCCGGAAGGACTATACAGGGGCGCAGCCGTGATCCGGCTATGCCGTTGACGCGTTGATTCTCTCTTCACGCGTCTCAAGTCCCGTGCGACCTCCGCGATTGACTGACAACGTTCCTTCGGATCTTTTTCCAAACAATCCAGAACAATCGTTTCAAGATTCGGGTCAATATCCGGTTTGATTGTCGAAAGTGGAGCTGCATCCACATTCACAATCTCGTACGCCAAGGCCGTATCATGTACGCCGCGGAATGGCAACTGCCCGGTAATCATCTCATATAGCAGCACCCCAAACGAAAATATATCCGAACGGTGGTCGGCATCCTGCCCCAACACCTGTTCCGGAGACATGTAGCCTGCTGTACCAACCGTACTCCCCTCACGTGTCAATCTGTTCATCTTGCTTGAGGCATTCCTCAACTTCGCCAGCCCAAAGTCCATGATCTGTGCA